>NZ_JBDZDJ010000008.1:0-228669 GCF_040049135.1 Gordonia sp. VNK1
CTACGGCAAGTCGCCAACCGACTCGTCGGCATCCTGCACGGCTGCCTGGTCCGCGGAGTCCCCTACGACCCCGAAATCGCATGGAAAGACCAAACGCCCGAAGCCGCAGCTTGACAACTTAACGCCCTGGGATGTCTCGACCGGCGAAACGAATGGCCCAACCGAACCCCCGCTGGTCGAGTGCGCCGCGCGAGCGAAGCGAGCTCGTCGCGTATCGAGACCTCGTAAGCCGACAATGCAACCCGCCCAACAACTCCCAGCCCCAACCCACCAGGTCTCGACACGGGCTCCGCTATCGCTCCGCCCGGCTCGACCGGCGGAATAGGCGATCCCACCGGCAGAAGAGGCCGGCTCGACCGGCGAAACAGGCGATCCCACCGGCAGATCAGGCCGGCTCGACCGGCGGAATACGCGACCTCACCAGCGGATGAGTCCGGCTCGACCGGCGGAATAGGTGGCTCGACCGGCGGATTGGGACAGGTGGGATGACGCTGGCCGCCCCGACCGCGACCGGCGCCATCAAGTCACACGATTGCCCTGAACGCCGCGTCGGCGACCTCCAGGGTTCGCGCGATGTCGTCGTGCGTCAGAGACGCGTTGATGAAGTGATTGTGATGCGAGGTCAGGAAGACGCCCCGCTTGACGCATTCGGCAATCCATCTCTGGTGCAACATGAGTGACGGGTCGTCGGCGATACGCAGGTAGAACAGTGCCGGTTCCCCCGAGGCGACGAGTGTCAGACCGTGCGATGCGGCGACGTCGACCAGACCGTCGGTCAGGGTGGTGCCCAATTCGCGGAAGAGTTTCGGCGCGTCGAGGGCCTTCAGTTTCTCGATGGTGGCCATTCCGGCTGCGAACGGGATGGCACTCATCCAGTAGCTGCCGGTGTAGGTGATCGAGCTGACTGCCGAGCGCAGACTGTCCTTGCCGCACAGTGCAGAGACGTTGTATCCGTTGGCGATTGCCTTGCAGAAGCAGATGAGGTCGGCTTCGAATCCGTAGAAGTGGTCACTACCGGCCAGATCGAGGCGGAAGCCGGCACGGACGTCGTCGACGATGAGGACCACACCGTGCTCGTCGCAGAGCTTGCGGACCTCGGCCCAGTAGCCGGGCTTGGGCAGTTCGTTGTCGGCGAAGTTGCCGTGCTTGTACGGCTGCGCGATCAATGCCGCGATCTCGCCACGGTTTTCGGTGAACACCGTCCGCAGAGCGTCGATGTCGTTCCACGCCACCTCGGTGTTGCCGCCGACGTCCTGCGCCAGCACGCCGGGGTAGTCGAGTTTCTGCGTCCACGGATGCACGCCGTGGTAGTAGCCGGAGAAGAACACGATGCGTCGCCGCGCGGTCGCGGCTCGCGCCGTCATGATGGCGAGCGTGGTGACGTCGCCACCGTTCTTCGCGAAGAAGGCCCAGTCGGCGCTGGCGACGGTGTCGACCATCAGCTCGGCGAACTCCACCAGCTTGACCGACGGTACCGAAACCGTATCCTCTTTGGCTGCTTGCGCATTGGCGGCCGCAGCCACATCCGGGTCACCGTAGCCCAATACGTTGGGGCCGTACCCGCACATGTAGTCGATGAACTCGTTGCCGTCGAGATCCCAGAATCGGGTGCCCTCGGCGCGTTCGGAGAACTTCGGGAACGCCGACCGCGGGATGTGCATACCCTCCGTCGGCGACAGGTGACCGTAGATGCCGCCGGGAATCACCTTGACGGCACGATCGAAGGCGTCGTTGCTCTTACGGTAACTGTAGGTATCCGACGAGGATTCGAGGTCGGCGAGGTCTCCGCCGCCGGTGATGGTCGACTCGGTCATTGGTCGTGGTCTCCGAGGTAGGCCCCGACGCGGTCGAGGATGCGGTTGAGGTTGTCGATGAGGGGAATGAGGCCGGACATCGAGATCCGGCCGTCGCTGACACACGACAGCGAGTTCTCGCGTCCGCTCAGGACGTCGCCGGCGACGTCGAGGTCGGCGAAGCGCAGCACCGCGGTCGGCGCCGACGAGGTGACCGTGGCGCGCCGCATCACCGAGTCAGCGACGGCGAATCGGTAGGTCCGATCCTCGCCGATCTGCATGTCGATTCTGCCGTCGGGCATGTGTGCGGCCGAGAATCGGCCGCTCTCATCGTGATTCGCGACGACCGACAACGCGCCGGCCACCACCTCCAGCATCAGCAGGGTGCTGGTCTCCCGGAAGTGCGGATCGCTCAACCGGCTCTCGTCGGGCTGCAGGTACTCCGACAACAGCTCGGTGAGGGGTGTGAACACCTTGGTGAGGAAGCGGAATCCGCGAGGCCCGGTCACCGGGATGGGCTGCGACGCCCCGTCGACCACCGCGTTCAGGTGCCCGGCGGAGGTGAAGAACAGGCTGGGACCGGATGCACCACCACCGTAACGAATACCCTTGGGGCCGAACGTATACCGTGCTCCTAGCCCTCCCGGTGCCCGCAACGTCAACGTGACGTCGGAGTCCAGTTGCGCCAGAATCGTCCGCGCCTCGACCACCAGGTCGGCGAGTGTCGGCAGCGCGCCGAACACCGCCTCGAGGTTGATCGACGCGCGTACTCGATCGTCGAAGTCGAGCAACATGAGATGTCTGCCTTTCTCTGCCGGCGGCGTCATTCCGCGCGGGTGGTTGAGGTGGCCCCGACCGCCAAGGTCAGTCGACGGGGGGCGAGTTTGGCCGCGAAGGCCTGCAGGCGATTACCCCGTCCGACGGTCACGACGGGATCACCGCCACGGTCGAGGGCCGCGAACGCGGCGTCGAGGACCTCGTCGATCGTGCCGACCCGTCCGACTTGAACCGATCGGATCCGGCGGCCTCGAAGAATTCGGTGTCGGTTGGCCCGGGGCACAGAGCCAGTACGCGTACTCCGGTGCCGGACAGCTCTTTCCAGATCGCTGCGGTCAGCGAGGTGACATAGGCCTTGCATGCGGCATACACCGCGATGTTCGGCACCGGCTGATGAGATGCGGTGCTCGACACCATGATCAACGCACCTCGCGTACCCGCGGCGACAAGCGACGGCAGGAATCGGCGGGTCAGCAGTGTCGGTGCGACGACGTCGACGGCGATCTCATCGGCCAGCCGGGCCGGATCTTCCTCGATGAACGGGCCTGCAGTACCGAAACCTGCGCAGTTCACCAGGATTCCGACCTCGATGCCCTCGCGGTCGAGGTGCTCGCCGATCGTCTCCGCCGCCGTGGGGTCGGGCAGATCTGCCGATACCACGGTGGCGGTGACCGAATGCGCGTTCTCCAGTTCGGCGGCCAGCGCGTCGAGTCGGTCGGCTCGCCGCGCCACCAGCACGACGTCGTGGCCCTGCCGGGCGTATCGGGTGGCGAAGCCCTTGCCGATTCCGGAGCTCGCTCCGGTGACCAGGACGGTCGGTGGAGTGGACATGGAGATCCCTTCATCGTCGTCGGCCACGGAGGTGGTCCGCATCGTCGGAGACAGTGTGCCATCAAGTCTGGACATTTGCTCAGGAATGAGCGTAGGTCGCCGTCGGCGTCGCCGGGTTTCCGACGTGTAAACACTGTTCAGATGTACTTGCCGTGTTTGTTCCCAGGCCCCCTAATGGAGATAACAGGACATCAGTCCAGAGTTTGTAGCCGAGTTCACACCCCGGCAGAACCGCACAGCAACACACACATTCCGACACGGGTGCACAGGCCGGCACACACGCGCGACAATCAGTCGACGACCACGAAGGATCCTCGAATGCAGATCACTCCCACCGGGTCCGACGCCATCGGACAGCAACCCGCACTGCGGGTTCGCAAGGCCGCCGCCGCGTGCGGATACGCCGCACAGGGCCTCGGCTACGCCGCGGTCATGACCGCGTTGCCGTCGTTCCAGGACACGTGGGACATCAATGACCAAGGTGTCGCCCTGGTCCTGCTGGGAACCTGCGTGATGGCGGGAGTCGGGTCGATCGCCGCGGACCTGATCTCGGTGCGGTGGGGCAGCCGCGTGGCGGTGTGCGCTGCCCTGACGGTTCAGGCGGCGGCCATCGCTTCCATGGCGTTCGCGCCGGCGTTCGCGATCTTCATGGCGTCGGTCGTCATCTACGGCATCGGGCTCGGGACGATGGACGCCGCCCAGAACATCCAGGGCACCATGCTCGAGGCCCGAACCGGCAGTCCGTACCTGGGCCGGCTCTTCGCCGCGTACACCGCTGCCGCGGCGCTGGGCGCCGTCGCGATGAGTGGATTCCTGTCGACGGCCGCGGGTGCGGTCGGGGCGCTGTTGACCGCCGCCGTCGCGCAGATCGCGGTGGCGGCGTTCGGGGTGATGGGGCTCGACCCGTCCCGCGAACAGGCCGCACCCGAACTCCACCCCGACCATCACGGCGCGGCCTCGCCCGCCGAAAACACCGAGAACACCACCGGCGATGAGCCGCGGCGAATCCCGATGCCGCGCCGATCCATCTGGCTGGTGGGAGTGACCCTGATGGCGATCTTCATGCTCGACTCCGCCGTGGCGACATGGAGCACCGTCTATCTCACCAACGCATTCGACAACCTGGCCAACCTCGCGCCGCTGGGCTACGCGATGTATCAGGTCACCACGCTGGGTTCCCGGCTCGTCACCGACCGTCTCGAGATTCGCTTCGGCGTGACCCGGCTGGCGTGGGTATCGCTGGCCATCGGCATCGCGGGATGCGCGGTGATCGCCGCCGTCCCCGCGTTCGCCGGCGCCATCGTCGGCCTGGCCATCGCGGGTGTCGCCGGCGGCATCCTGATCCCGGTCACCTTCGCGGTGGCCGGGCGCATCCTGCCGGCCCGCCGCGACGAGGTGATCGCGCGGGTCAACCTGTTCAACTATGTGGGCGTGATCCTCGGGGCGGTGACGATCGGTGCCGTCGCGTCCGGATCGGGAATCGGGCTGGCCTTCCTGATCCCCGCCGCCGGACTCGTCGCGGTCATCCCGGCGGTCCGCCGGCTCGAGTCCACCCGGTGGCGGCCGGCGGCCGGAGTGCCGGTGAAATGATCTTCAGAGCCCACCTCACCCACCCCACACCCACGGAGAGATCCCACCGAGTGCTCACAACGACGATTCCGCACCGATGAGCGCCAACCCGACCAGCGAACGGGGCGTCCGCGAACGCAGCCGCCAGCGCCGCCAGAAACTCCTCGACGCGACCATCGAGATCATGGCCGAGCAGGGACTCGCGGCGGTGACACACCGCGCGGTGGCCGCCGCCGCGGGCCTGCCCGCCTCGTCGACGAGCTACTTCTTCGAATCCATCGACGAGTTGATGGGTGAGGCGGTGTCGGAGGCGATGGATCGCGAGGTCGCCCGGCTCGGCGCGCTCGAGGGAGCGGTCGGCGAGGGCTCGTCGACGCGGCGGCTGATCGACAGTTTCGTCGACTTCATCCGCAACGAGGACGATCCGCACACCATCGCCCAGTTCGAGATCTACCTCTACGCCTCCCGCAAACCCGAATTGCGCGAACGCGTCGTCGCCATCATCAACGCGACACGCGACGTCGCCGGCCGGGCGCTCAGGGCCGGTGGGGTACACAATCCCCTCGCCGCCCACGCCATGCTCGCGATGATCGACGGATTCTCCCTCCATCGGATCGCCGATCCCGGCGGGGAGGATCTCGAGGGTCTCCTGTTGGGACTACGCGCGCTGATGGTCGGACTGTCGGCGCTGGAGATCGTCGGGGAGTCCGGTCATCAACGCTGAGGTCGGGGGCCCGTCACCGCTGATCGAGGTAGGCGCGCAGCATCGTCTCGAGTTCGGCGAGCAGCGTGGCGTCGGGTTCGTCGCCGGCGAACGCCTCGTGCATCACCGCATCGGCGGAGGCGAAGACGATCCGCACGACGGCCATGTCGGTCCCGGGCATGCCGCAGCGGACCATCAGTTCGCGCAGCTTGTCCACCATCCGCGCCTTGTGGGCGCGCCCGCCGTCGGCGGCCACCGCACCCATCGCGCGGACCAGGCGAACACTGCGTTCCTCGGTGTAGATCTGCGCGATCCGGCCGATCACCTCGCGCACCGGATCGTCGACTGCGCCCACCTCGACGCGATCGATGATCGCGTCCATCTGCGCCTCGATGCGTTCGTGGTAGCGGGCGACGAGCGCAGCGGCGATGGCCTCGCGATCCGGGAGGTATTGGTGCAACGCCCGACCGACAGTCCGGCCTCCTCGGCGACACGGGTCAGGGTGAGCGCTTCCACGCCGTCGCGGCGTGCGATCACGTCGGCGGCGACCAGGGCGCGGCTGACCTTTTCCCGCGACCGCGTCTGGGTGGGGACTCGACGCAGCGGCACCGAATCGAGGTCGGTGCCGACGGAGTGATCGGACGGTTGAGACATCTTGGTGATCCTATCCAGCGAGGTGCGCGCCGCGTGAAATCAGACTTGACTTTGATTTCGCAACCCCCGAGGGTGGACGAGTGATATCCGAAACCACCCGCACCCTGTGCGCGCGCGTGGCCGCAGCGTCGCGGCACCTCGGTGACCTCGGCCTTTTCATCGGCTCGGCCGGCAACGTCAGCGCCCGTGACGGCGATCTGGTCGCCATCACCGCATCCGGCACCGTCCTCGGTGAGGCAGGCGTCGACGACATCACCGTGGTGAACCTCACCGGCGACATCGTGGCCGGCAATCACCGACCCTCCTCGGAGATCGAGCTGCATCTCGGCGTCTACCGGCAGCCGCAGTTCACCGGGATCAACGCGGTCGTGCACACCCATTCGCGGTTCGCGACCGCGGTCGCGGTGGTGTGCGACGAGTTGCCGGTCATCCACTATCAGCAGCTCGGACTCGGCGGCTCCCTGCGCGTGGCCCCGTTCGAGACCTTCGGCACCGAGGCACTCGCCACGGCGGTGCACTCCGCACTCGACGGCCGGCTGGGCGCACTGATGGCCAATCACGGCGCCGTCGCTCTGGGCAGCGATCTCGACAAGGCCGTCGACAACGCCGCGCTGCTGGAATGGCTCTGCGAGTTGTATTGGCACGCACACGCACTCGGAACCCCCCGCACGCTGGACGACGAGCAGCAACTCGCGGTGATCGAGCACGCCCTGCGCATCCGCTACGGGCAGAAGGACACACCATGAGTCATCAACTGGGCCGTCCGATGGCCACCGGTCGTACCAGCGACATCTATCCCTGGGGAGAAGCCAAGGTACTCAAGGTCTTCCGCGATTCCCGAAACGACACCGCGGTCGCGGCCATCGACAAGGAGGTGCACGACTCGATCGAGGTGCACACCCTCGGGATCACGCCGATCGCCTGCCACGGCAAACTCCTCCTCGACGACGGGCGGGTCGGCATCATCTTCGACCGGGTCGCCGGCGATCCGCTCACCACCGTCGCCGAGCGGCGCCCGTATCGCATCCCGGCCGTCGCGCGGTCGCTGGCCCGCGAGCACGCGCGGATTCATTCCCACCGCAGTACCGCCTTCACCGACATCCGGGAGGTGGCCGTCGATCTGCTGGATTCCGAACCGCTCTCGGCGCTGACCGAGCAGGAACGGGCCGCGGTGCGCCGCCGGATCAGGGCACTACCCGGTGGGGATTCGGTGCTGCACCTGGATTTTCACCCGCTCAACGTCTTCGAGCACGACGGCGGTCTGGCCACCATCGACTGGCAGTCCACCGCCGCGGGCGTACCCGCCGCCGATGTCGCGGCGACCCGACTGCTGTTCACCGAGGCCGAACTGTTCCCGGGCATCTCCGCCCTGCAACGCGTTGTCTACCAAAGCGTTCGCCGGGTGATGCTGCACTTCTATCTCGCCGAGTACCAGAAACTGTCCGGGATCGGTTCCGCCGACATCGACCCGTGGATGATCGCGGTGCGCGTCCTGCGGCTCGGCTGGCTCGACGTCGAGAGCGAACGCGACGATCTCCTGCGACGAATCCGCGCCGACATCGAGGAGTGCTGACGGTGGCGACCACGACCCTGCACCGCACCGAGTTCGGTGGCGCCACAACCACAGTCGACATGCTGGTGATCGGCGGGGGGATCACCGGAGCAGCCGTGGCGTACGAGGCCGCGAGCCGCGGCCTGGAGGTGGCGGTGGTCGAACGCGACGACTTCGGCGGCGCGACGTCGGCGGCCACCGGGAAACTGATCCACGGTGGGCTGCGCTATCTCAAGCAGTTCGACGTGCGCCTGGTACGGGAGTCGCTGGCCGAGCGGCGCACGCTGATGTCGATCGCCCCCAACCTGGTCGGCCCGATCGGGATGGTGCTCCCGAATCCGGGGATCATCGAACGCGTCGGGCTGACCGCCTACGACCTGTTGTCCGCGGACCGCAACCGCATCGCCGATCCGGCCAAACACATTCCCCGACACCGCATTCTGAGCCACGACGCCCTGGTGACCCGGGGATTGCCGAATCTGGACTCCGGCGCCCTCTTCCACGACGCGATGATGGCGTTCCCGGAGCGACTCACCCTGGCGTTCCTGCGCAGCGCCGCCGCCCACGGCGCACTCGTGGCCAACGGTGTCGGCGTGGAGACGATCATCGGTGGCGCCGGGCGCGTCGTCGGAGCCCATGTGCGCGATCATCTTTCGGGTCGCGTGGGTGAGATCCGGGCGCGCGTCACGGTCAATGCGACGGGCCCGTGGGCTCGTGACGTGCTGGCCGCGAGCCCGATCACAAAACAACTCGCCGGACCGGAACCCACGGTGCGATCCGAGGGGATCTATCTGGTCACCCGCGAGTTGTCGCCGACGATGGTGCTGACCGTGTCCGGCCACGGACATTTCAGCTTCGCGCCGTGGCGCGGACTGTCGTTGGTCGGTCCCACCGAGACGCCGTACCACGGCCCCGTCGACGAGTGGCGGCTCACCCGCGCGGCCGTGGAGAAGTTCATCTCGGCCATCAACGAGGCGTCGATGGTGCCGGTACACCTCGACATCGACGACGTGATCACCGCCTACGGTGGGCTGCGCCCGCTGACCGAGCAAGCCGGCGAGGACACCTACAACGCCAGTCGCGCATCCGAACTCGTCGATCACCGCACGCAGGGGATGGCCGGGATCGTCTCCGCCACCGGCGGCAAGTACACCAACTCCCGCGCCTTCGCGCAGAAGGCGGTCGATTCCCTGGCCCGCAGCGCGGGATTGTCGGTCTCGCCGAGCACCACCGCCACCCGCCTCCTCGTCGGATGCGAGGGCACCCGGCGTTCGGGACGGTCGAGCACCGCCCTGGACGCGACATCCGTCTCGATCGTGGAGGAGATCTACGGCAGCGACGCGCCCGCGGTGATCGGACTCGCCGACGAGCGGCCCGAGTTGGCCCGCACGGTGACCCATGACGGCATTCCGCTGGCCGCCCTCGTGCATTCCGCCCGGCACGAATCGCCACGATCGCTGACCGACCTGCTGATCCGCCGCACCGGTATCGGCACGGTGGCACCGCCCACCGATGACGACCTCGCGGAGATGGGCCGCCTGGCCGGCGCGGAGCTCGGCTGGGACGACGCCCGCGTCGTCGCCGAGGTCGCGGCCGCGCGGAACACACTCGGCCTTCCCGACGACTGATGTCATATACCCCACAGGGTATTGGATCAGGGAATATGTCAGCACCACGCGTCATTGAACGTGCCATGAGTACACGTGAGATCACCATGGAGAACTTCTCCGAGACCGTTGACGCCGAGGGCATCGTCCTCCTCGACTTCTGGGCCGGCTGGTGCGGTCCGTGCCGGATGTTCGCGCCCGTCTTCGAGAAGGCGGCCGAGGCACACCCGGGCATCGTGTTCGGCAAAGTCGACACCGAGGCGCAGCAGGAGCTGGCCGGCGGATTCGGCATCCGGTCCATCCCGACGCTGATGGCCTTCCGCGACGGCATCATGGTCTTCAACCAGGCCGGCGCGCTGATGGCACCGCAGCTCGAACAGCTGATCAGCGCCGTCGAAGGCCTCGACATGGACGAGGTGCGCGCGCAGGTCGCCGCCGCCGAGTGACCGGCCGATGACCTCCGATGCTCAGGGCCGGTCCGCGCCCGGCGCGTCCGGGGCGGATCGGTCCAGGTAGGCCACGATCGCGCTGGCCAGTCCCCGTCGGGCGACGTCGAGGTCGCTGTAGCTGCCGAGTTGTTTCTCCGAGACCAGCCCGCGCATCGCGCCCGGCAGGAACTCGGCGACCTCGTGTACGCGGGCAGGGTCGACGCCGAGTCCTCCGAAGAGTCGCTGGCAGGCCTCATTCCAGGACGGCGACCACGACGCGAACTCCGCCGCGGTCTGCGGGTAGAGCCGTTCGAGTTCGGCCGCATCCCGGGGCAGCGCCGCGCGCAACGTCTCGATCGCCCGGGAATCCGGCGCGGTCAACCCCTCGTACATGAGGTCGACGACGGCCCGGACCCGCTCGCCGATCGGGGTGCCCGACGGGAAATCGCGCACCGGGAGGTCGCCTCGGCGCTCCGCGGTGCGACGCAGCACCGCCGCCCACAGGCCGTCGATGTCGCCGAACTGGTACTTGATCGCCCCCCACGTGGCCCCGATGTCCTTGGCGATCCGATTCCCCGACACCGACCCCGGATCACCCGAGGCCAGCGAGGTGACCGCGGCGTCGAGCATCGCGTCCCGCGTCGCCTGCCCCCGCCTGTTGGGGCGCCGGGCGCTCACCTCGACGTCTGTCATACCGGCATCGTACCCAGCCCCACCCTTTTCATAGAACCCTCTTGTATTTTTTCGCAGAGGGTTCTACCTTTCTGACCAGAGCGTGCGACATCAGCCCTCGCCGCGGTCATCGAAGGGACGCCACCAGTGACCAAGACACCCCTGTCCATGGAACCCACCGGATGGTTCCAGGTGGCGTGGTCGAACGAGATCGCGGTCGGCGAGGTCCACCGGATGACCTACTTCGGCCGCGACATGGTGGCCTGGCGATCGGCATCCGGACGGTTGTCGGTCTTCGACGCCTACTGCGAACACCTCGGCGCCCACCTCGGCTACGGCGGTAGCGTGCACGGCGAGAATCTGCAGTGCCCCTTCCACGGGTGGCAGTGGAACAGCGAGGGCCGCAACGTCTGCATCCCGTACGAGAAGCGACCCAACAAGGGCCGACGCATCCGGAGTCATCCGGTGGTCGAACGCAACGAGTCGGTGTGGATCTGGCACGACAAGCACGGGCGCGCACCGTATTTCGACGTCCCTGACGTATTCGCCGGATTCGGCGACGACGCCGACGAGGCCCGCCTCTACTACCGGCCGGTGCCCGCCGCCATCCGCTGCTGGCGGGGCATGGAACTACACCCGCAGTACGTCCTCGAGAACGGCGTCGACTTCGCGCACTTCACCTTCGTGCACGGCACCCCGTTCATGCCGGAGTTCACCCGGCACGACTTCGACGGACCGGTGTCCTACGTCGACTTCACCATCGCCTTCGAGGCGGGCAAGACCCTCGAAACCGCCGGTAGCGGAGTGTATTCCATCAACGCCGGACTCGGCTGCTCGGTCACCAAGTCGTGGGGCATGATCTCCAACCGCACCATGCCCGCGGTCACCCCCGTCGACGATTCGACCTGCGACATCCGATTCACCGTGTGGATCGGACGCAAACCCGGCGAAGAGGACGCCGGCGACATGACCGATTACGGCCGGTCGATGGCGGACCTGGTGATCGAACAGTTCGCCGCGGACGTCGAGATCTGGTCACACCAGCGGTACTCCGATCCACCGGCCTTGTCCCGCAGGGAGTTCCGCGGATTCACCGCACTGCGCGAGTGGGCGCGCCAGTTCTATCCCGACGACGGTGCGCCGATCGGTCTCGATCCCGCTGCCCCACACAGCGGGGCGATCGTTCCGCTGCATCCCTCGGCCGTGTCCGCATCGGCCTGACGCCCGTCACCCCACAAGAGAGGTCACACTCCATGAGCAGCGCCACCAAGATTCGGGTATTCCAGGTTGCCACAGGCAATCTCGGCACCGAGATGATCGAACGGATTCAACGACACCCCGACCTCGAACTCGTCGGATTGCACTGTTACACCGCCGACAAGATCGGCCGGGACGCCGGTGAGATCGTCGGTCTGGACCCGATCGGTGTGACCGCGACCGGGACCGTCGAGGAGATCATCGCCGCCGAACCCGACGTGGTGACCTTCCACGGCGTGTTCCCCGACGAGGCACTCTACGAACGCGTGCTGGAGGCCGGCATCAACGTCGTGACGACCGCGGACTGGATCACCGGCTATCACCGCGACACCAACTGGTCACACCCGTCCGGCCGGAAGGTCAGCGAGGTCATCCAATCGGCCTGCGAGCGAGGCGGTTCCACGTTCTACGGCACCGGTATGAACCCGGGACTGAATCAGATCCTCGGCATCGTGCACACCGCCGACGTCGCCGAGATCCAGAACGTGACCGTCATCGAGTCGGTGGACGTGTCCTGCCATCACTCGGTGGAGACGTGGAAGGAGGTCGGATACGGACGCCCCGTGGATGATCCGTCAATTCCGGAGTCGCTGCACAAGTACACGGCAGTGTTCGCCGACTCGGTGTATCTGATGGCGGACGCATTCGATCTCGAACTCGACGAGGTGACGTTCAACTACGAACTCGGGGCGTGTACCAAGGACATCGATCTGGGCTGGTACCAACTGCCCAAGGGATCGCTGGGCGCCAACTACATCTCCTACCGGGGGATGGTCGACGGCGTTGCACGGATCGAGTCACACCTCGAATGGCAGATGACCCCGCACACCGATCCGGCGTGGGACATCAAGTCCTGCTACATCACCCAGGTCACCGGCGATCCCAGCATCTACAGCAAACACATGATCTTCCCGCGGCCGGGCGTCGATCTGTCCAAACCCGAGAACTTCGCGTCGATCGGCATGACCGTGACGGGCATGCCGGCGCTGAACTCCCTCCGGTCGGTGGTCGCCGCCCGGCCCGGCATCATCACCAGCACGGACCTGCCGTTGCGTGCGTTCGCCGGACGTTTCGCTCTCTGACACCTCCGGTTGGAGAAGATGTCCGTGCTCCGGACACGACGACGCCCCGATCTCGCCAGATCGGGGCGTCGTCGGTATCGGAGTACTACTTCACGCCACTGAAGATGAACAGCAGGGCGTCGAGCACGGAGTCGTTGGACGTAATGGCATCCCACAGAACGTTGTCGACCATGGTGAGATCCTCCCTCTCTCGGCGGTACCGAACCCCGAGCATACAGGTGTCAGTCCTCGTCGGGTGGGCTCTTCGCCCACACGCTCGGCCGATCTCGCACACCCCGATAGATGCCCCGGCGCACGATGACCGGCCACAGGACGGTCCGCACCGACCATGCCGGGAATCGGAACACACGGCCGTTAGGGGCGAACACCTGCAGCCCATCGGCCTGCGGTCCGATCACCGATCCCCAGCGACGACGCGGCGGCCGGTAGGCACGCAGTCGCCGTCCGGCAAGATGAGCACGCACATTGTGGGCGACGAGGCGGTCGGCACGGTTGCGTGCCGACGACCGTAGCGGATCGGTGGCCGCCACGTCGCCGACGGCGAACACCTCCGGATGATCCGGGATCTGTAATCGTGGTGTGACGGTGACGAATCCGCGGTCGTCGAGGATCTCCGCCGGCACCCACCCGGTGTTCGGCGTGGATGCGCCGACCGCCCAGATGACGGCGTCGGCCACGGCATCGGGTTGTCCGGTGCTCCAGCGGACCGGTCCGCTGCCGATGTCGTCGGTGTCGACGCCGGTGAGTTCGGCCCGGTGACCGGGGTGCAGTCCCACCCCGGCGGCCTCGAGGCGTCGTCGTAGCGTGGTCCAGACGCGTCGATGATGCTGTCGCAGCGGCGTTTCCGCGGGAAAGTACAGGTCGACGCGGATGGTCGGGAAGCGCGTCGCGATGTTGATCGCGGCGCTCACCGCCGAGGCTCCCCCGCCGACGACGATCACCGACGACGCCTGTGCGATCCGATGATGGTGCGCGGCCAGGTCATCGCGCACCGCAGCAGTGGACCGAAGGTCGGTGGTGCGCCAGAATCCGTTGCGTACGCCAGTGGCGATCACCAGGGCGTCGAACGGCTCGGTCAGTGTGCCGCCGGTGACGGTATCAACGGTGACCGTCCGTCGGTCCAGGTCGGCACCGAGTATGCGGCCCTGGATGATTCGCACCTCGTCGAGCTTTCGGTAGTTCCGATACGGCAGCGCGTACTCGCCGGCCCAGACATCCGGCCGGGCCAGTCGCAGACCGAGTTCCTGACCACTGACCAGCGCGTCGGTCAGCGAGATCCCGACGACGTCGACGTGCCGCGACAGTGCAATGGCGGTGAGCATGCCGGTGTCTCCCATTCCGGCGATGATCACCCGAGGTCGCGTCATCGGCCGGCGGAACGTGCCGATCGCGGCGGGCGCGGAACGAACATCGGCACCCGCGTCATCACCTCGGCGTAGGCCGGGCGTCGTTCGAGGCTGCGCTGCTCCATCATCGGGATGCTCGCCCCGAGGAACATGGCCAGCATCACCACCGCCCCGATGAACATCCACCACGCGTCGCCGGGTACCGCGGCGATTCCGAACAGCGCCAGCGAGAACCAGAAGCCGAACTCGCCGAAGTAATTCGGGTGCCGCGACCACGACCACACACCTCGATCCATCACCGTGCCGGGCTCCGCGTCCGCGGTGAACACACGCAGCTGCCGATCGGCCAGCGTTTCCAGGGCAACCGCGCCGAGTCCGACCGCCGTGGCGACGACGACCAGCCACGGCAGCCGTGCATCGGGCACCCGGACGGCGACATACACCGGCATCAGTGCGACGAACACCTGCAGGGTCGGGAACAGATGGATGGCCGTGAGATCGACGACGAACTCGCCACGACCGGCGCGCTCACGCAACATCGGGTACCGCCAGTCCTCGTGATGAAGACCCGGAAACGTCCGAATCCAGTTGACCGTCAGCCGAACCGCCCAGATCGTGACGACACCGACGATCGCCCAGCAATGCCACGCCCCGATTCCGGCGTCACCCCGGACCCACCACCAGATGACCAGCAATGGTGGGATGACACTCCAGTACGCATCGTAGAAGCTCGAATTGTGATGGAGGCGACTGAAACCGAAGATCACCAGGGTGGCGAGCACATCGGCGATCAGCGAATCCAGCCACAGCATCGCGGTGCCGGGTCCCCAGATCAGCCAGATCAGGCCGACCCCGATCGCCAGGACGTACGCGATCCCGATCCGGACGAAAGCACCTGTGCGAGTCATTGTCTGTGATGGTAGGGGCACTGCCGGGGGCGTGGGCCGCGATCGTCCAACCCGATTGTGGGTCGGCCCGACCGCCTACAACCCGAAATCCACCCCGGTCAGTTTCCCCGCGGTCTCCCAGAGCTGCTGTCCGAGAACGGGATCGGTGGCCTTGTCGGTCAGCGTCACCTGGACGGGCGGACCACTGAACTCGAACGGTCCGCGTGGGCCGTAGTACTGACCGCCCAGAACCGCGGGATCGGTGGCCGCGCGCAGAGAGATCAGGGCACCACCAGGGGTTTCCATGATGAAGGTGCGGCGGACCCACCGCAACGACGGGGTCGTGAACAGCCACTGCAGAACTGCGACCTGATCCCGCATCACACCCGACTGGGTGGCGCCGGGATGGGCGGCCACCGAGATCGGCGACCCCGCACTGCGCGACAGTCGCCGCTGCAACTCCACCGCGAACACCAGTTGCGCGAACTTGGCGCGGGCGTATGCCCGTGCCGCCGAGAACCCGTGCTCCATGGTGAGGTCGTCGAAGTCGATGAGGCCAGCCTTGTACACCTTGGAGCCGACGGTGACGATGCGCGCCGCGGGCGCGCTGCGCAACGCACCGAGGAGGTGGCCGGTGAGCGCGAAGTGACCGAGAAAGTTCGTTCCGAAGTCCATCTCGAAGCCGTCGACGGTGAGTTCCCGACGTTGCCGCATCAGGCCCGCGTTGTTGACCAGGACGTCGATCACCGGGTGGTCGGCGATGAGGGTGTCGGCGCACTCACGCACCGACGACAGGTCACTCAGGTCCAGTCCGACGGTGTCGAGGTGAGCTCCGGGCACGGTCGCCGCGATGTCGTCACGCGCCGCGGCGGCGGACCGCGGATTACGGCAGGCCAAGACGACGTGCGCACCGAGCAGCGCGAACTGCCGAGCGGTTTCCAGTCCGATGCCGGAGTTGGCGCCGGTCACCACCACCACACGCCCGCGTTGCGAGGGTGCGTCGGCAAGCCCCCATCCGTTGCGCGCCATCGTCGGACCTCCTGTGTTCGGCTCGGATCACATCCTCACATGCCGGCGCCCGGTCACGAAGCGTGCTCCGCCAATAGCCCGCACAATGGACGGGTGGCTCCGGTGCGTGCGTCCGTTCGGCGTCGTCGGACCGCGCGGGCTCGGGTGCTGACGGCGGGTGTGCTCGGCGTCGTGGCGCTCACCATGGGAGTGTCCGCCTCGTCGGGACAGACCAGCATGGCCGGACTCCCGGCACCACCGGTGATGGCATCGACGCCGTACATGTCGGTCGATCGCATCGACTATCCGGTGAGCGACGGCGTCGCCGACCCGCAGCAGAACTACATGGACCTCTACCTGCCCACCGCGACGCGCCCCGGACGCCTCCCGCTGGTCATCCTCATCCACGGTGGCGCGTGGAAGAGCCGTGTCGGTGCGGCCAGTTTCACCGCGTTCGCGGTCGCACTCGCCGACCGCGATCTGGCGGTGCTGAACATCGAGTACCGCCGGGTCGGCCGTGGCGGCGGCTGGCCCACCACCTTCAGCGACATCGCTGCCGCCATGGACACGATTCCCGCTCTGGCGCAGCGGTTTCCACGTATCGATCCGCGACGCTCGGTGGTGATCGGGCACTCGGCCGGCGCACAACTCGCCGTGTGGTCGGCAACCCGGCGCCGCCCGCTCCCCGGCGATCCGTCCGGGCCACCGAGATACCGTCCGGCCCTGGCCGTCTCCATCTCCGGACCCTTGGACCTCCGTCGCGCGGTGCGGCTGGGTGACCGCAACCCGATCACCGTTCTCGGCGGTACCGCCGCCCAGGTGCCCGGGCATTTCGCCGCGGTCGATCCGATCCAGAACATCGATCCGTCGGTTCCGATCATCGCCGTCGTCGGTTCGCGCGACACCACCGTTCCGGCGCTGCTGACCTACGCCTATGCGTCCGCGGTGCACGCGGACGGTGGCCATGCGGAGGTGGTTGTGCTTGCCGGACAGACACATTCATCGATCGTGCGCACCACATCGGCCACCTTCCCGCAACTTCTCGACGAAATCGTCGACGCGACAACCGAAGTGGGGACCACCCACCAGGGCCGGCCGGCCGGAACGGCACCACCCACCGGAGGACGCTGACAACACATCGGCCGGCGAGGACACACCCCGCCGGCCGATGCCGCTCATCGCACGAACCCGGATCAGACCGACACGGACTCCCGCGCCGGTGCCGCCGAGAACTGTCCGGCCGGAATGAAACGTGCCAGCACATCGTCGGCGGGTTCACCGGCGACGGCCGAGATGAATCCCACCACATCGTCGCGGGTGCGCAGGGGCAGAAGCGGATTCGGCTCCGACAGGAGCCCGAACAACGCCGAGGCGATGTCGGTGTTCACCGCGGCCGCCGGGAACGACAGTTCCAGGTGGGTGGCGTAGTCCGGGTCGCCCAGGTACAGACGCGTCACCTCGACCGAGGCGTGACCGCGACGCTCCCAATGCTTTTCGAACTCGTCGTGCAGCCACTGGGCGTCGAACGTCGCGTTCGGATCGGCGGCCAGTCGGGCGCGTGCCGCCTTGACCAGTTCGGCGACCTGGATCAGGGTGTTCTGCGCACCCTGGCCGGCCACCGGGTCGACGGCGATGGCGGTGTCGCCGATCGCGCCGACCGCATGCCCACTCACCGTGCGGCCCACCGCATGACGCACGGTCGGGGTGACCGCGCCGGTCAGCCAGGAGTACGGGTCGGAGTCGATGACCCGCAGCGACGACACCACCGGGGCGTCCTTGGGGAAGAACTCGGTGAAGATGTCGACGACGGTCTGACGTGCCGACTGCGCGTCGACCACATTGTCGATCTTCGGCGCCCACGCACCGTCGGTCTTGGCGAACACGATGATCGACCAGGTCGCACCCGCGTCCTTGTGCAGGAACGGACCGACGAAGATCTCACCGTTCTCACTGTCGAGGTTGAACAGCGAGTGCGCCCCACCTTCCCGGCTGCGGTAGCCGAAGGTGTCCGGACCGTGGTCGACGCCCTCAAGGGTCACCTGCAGCAGCCGACGTTGCGGCTGGTGATAGTGCGTCCGGGACTCGTCCACCCCGAACAGCGCCGACAGACCACCCTTGCCGGTGGCCACCAGGGTCAGGTCGTGTGATCCGGCGATCTCGTCGAGACGAGCGGTGTCGACATGCCCGACGTCGAACCGGCCGCCGCGGTCCAGGAAGCGGCCGAGCCGGTCGTCGGCGCGCAGACGCAGATCCACCGCCTGCGCGACATAGCCGTAGTCGGGATTGAACTCGAGGACGTCGGCGCGCTCGTCACCACTGCCGGAGTGCAGGCGCACGCTGATGCCGGTCGTGTTGCCCACCTGGTAGAGATCGTCGATGATCTCGGCGTCCCACTCGCGGGACTTGCCGAACAGCACGCCGACGCCGGTCGGCGGGACCTTGTCGCGCAGTGACGCGCGATCCCGGTCCGAATAGAGGGTGACGTCGAATCCGGCGTCGAGAAAGCCGAGTGCGGCACTCGTGCCGGCCAGTCCGGCTCCGACGATTGCCACCGACTTCGTGGGTTGTTCGGCCATGGTTGTTGTCCTCTCCTGCGACGGGCGTCGCGCTGGTCGTGTGTGGTGCCCGGAGTACGAACTCGCACGAGTGGGCGGTGCGAGTCAGGGTGCCGGGTTGCCGATCGAGGCGACAGGATTACGTTCACCGAAGTTGCATCGTCGACATACAGCACCGTCGACATACAGCACCGTCGACATACAGCACCGTCGACATGGGGCCGCCGCGGCGGGCATCGGCCCGACGAATGTCCGGATCGTGTCGATTGTGACGTTTTTCACGCCTGGGACGGTCTGGCAGATACGTCCCAGGGAACGCCAAGGTTGCGCTGCTACTCTGACGTCAGATCACGGATAGATCACGGCTGCGGATGGATCACCGCCCTGCCGATCGCGACGATGCGACCGATCTTCCGCTGACGCCGGTTCCGGGGCGGGGAGCGCCGCACACCGGCGATCGACGGGCCAGCCGCCCGCACCGTTGTCCGAGAGTAGGGGTATGACGACCGCAGTCACGCGCGCGACCGATACCGGCGTGCAGCCATCAGCTCCACAATCGACGGTCGCCACCGGCGTCGCCGGCCGCACTCGGCGGGCCTACCTGCACCATGTGGACCTGATCCGGGCGACGACCTTCTCGTTGGTCATCTTCGTCCACTGCCTCACCCAGACCACCAACGAATTCACCAGCCTGCCGGTCAACACGACCTCGCTGCTGCTGCACTTCACCCGCAACACCTTCTTCGCGCTCACCGGCTTCGTGCTGATGTACCAGAACTTCGACAAGGCGGACTTCTCCACACTCGATTTCTGGCGTCGCCGGATCAAGCTGGTGATCTTCCCGTACCTGATCTGGTCGTTCATCTACTGGGTGGTCCAGGCGATGTGGGCCAACGGCCGACTGTCGGACGTGCCGACCAGCCTCAACGAGTTCGGCAAGCTCGTCGTGTGGGGTCTGTCCGGGTTCCAGATGTACTTCCTGTTCGTGATGCTGCAGGTCTACCTGCTGTTCCCGCTGGTGTTGTGGCTGGTACGGGCCACCGTCGGCCGGCATCGCTGGCTTCTCGCCGGCAGCCTGGCCGTGCAGGTCGCGATCACGCTGATCATCACCTATTGGGAACCGCCCGCGTCGGTCGCGCCGTACTGGTGGCATCACTACGCGACGTTCATCCCGTATCAGTTCTTCATCTTCTACGGCGCGATCGCCGCGGTACACCGTGAGGAGATCGGGCGTTGGCTGTCGGGGAAGGCCTGGTGGCTCGCCGGCGCCCTCCTGCTGACCGGCGGATTCGCCGTCGGTGTCTACCTATACGGCGTGAAGGTGCAGGGGCATCCGGTCCACGACAACGACTCCGCGTTCTTCCCGACGCTGATCCCGTTCCTGATCGTCGCGATGACGTGCCTGTATGCCGCTGCCGCGCACTGGGCCGAGCATTGGCGTGAGTTCACCCCGCGATTCGCCCGGGCGGTCTCGTTCGCATCCAACCGGTCGTTCAGCGTGTTCCTGTGCCACGTGCTGGTGCTGTTCTTCCTCCTCTATCCGAAGGTCGACGGACGCCCGGCCATCCTGGCGGCGCTGGGCCAGCCCTGGGGTACCGCAGTCGTCTACGTCGCCACTCTGGCCGGTTCGCTGCTGCTGGTCGAGGTGCTGCGTCACCTGCCCGGTTCGCTCTATCTGACCGGTCGTCCGCGACTGCCATTGCGGCGCCGGTAGCGACCGGCCAACACCACGTCAGCCGGTCACTGCGGTCAGCAATGCCCGCGGCCGGGCGAGCACGGCCTCGCGAATGTGGTTGCGCAGCACGGTCGGCCACGAGCAGTCGCAGTGCGCCGCCACCCCGGTCGCATCGACTCCGAGGCTGCGGCACAACGCCACGGCCCGCGAGACATGAAAGTCCTGGGTGACGATCACCGGATCGTCGACGTCGAACTCGTCCCGCAGCCGCCGGCAGCTCGCCGCCGTGTCGAATCCCGCGGGATCGTCGACGATGATCCCGGCCGGGACGCCGTGGCCCTCGAGGTAGGCCCGCATCACCGCCGGTTCATCTCCTGCGTCCGAATTCCCGTTGCCGGAGTTGATGATTCGATCCGCTCGCCCCGACCGGTACAGCTCCAGCGCGGTATCGAGGCGGCCCCGCACATAGTCACCCGGTTCCCCGTCGTCGACCAGCGACCCGAGGACGACGATGGTGGCGCCGGCGGCGACGTCGCGCTCGTCGACCACCCTCCCGTACGCGGAGACATAGACCCAGGTCGCCGCCACGGTGATGACGAGTTCGACGGCGATCAGCGCGATCAGGAACGCCCGTCCGGCCACCGCTCGCATCCCCACAGGGCACCACGGTAGAGGTCACCACGGACCGGTACACGCACGGATCTCCTCCGGCGGTACTGTGATGGGACCCACACCGCAGGATCGCCCATTTCAGGGATCCATCAGGGATCAAAGGGGGCGCCATGCCATACATGCCGGTCACGGAATCGATGTTCCTCATTGCCGAGACCCGTGAACAACCCATGCATGTGGGTGGGCTACAGCTGTTCGTGCCCCGGGAGGGCCAGTCGGGCAGCGAACTCGCCGAGGAGATGATCGACCGCTTCTCCGCGGGCACCGAGGTGCGCTCGTTGTTCCGCAAACGTCCCGCGACGCCCGTGGCGCTGATGGGGCTGCTGGCCTGGTCCTACGACGACGAGATCGATTTCGACTATCACGTGCGCCGGACCGTACTTCCCCGACCGGGTCGCATCCGCGAGTTGCTCCGCTACGTGTCGCTGCACCACAGCGCGCTGCTCGACCGCAACCGGCCGATGTGGGAATTGCACATCATCGAGGGTCTCGAAGACGGCCGGGTCGCGCTCTACACCAAGATCCACCACTCCCTCCTCGACGGCGTCTCCGCACTGCGCATGCTGGAGCGAACCCTGTCGCCCGATCCGGCCGACCGCAATGGCACGTCACCGTGGGATCCGTCCGTCTCGTCGCGTCAACGCAAGCCCGCCGGCGCATCGCCGCTGAGCGTCTCCGGCGTCCTCGGCGCCGCCGGTGCAGCCCTCGACGTCGCGGGACAGATCGCCGGAATCGCGCCGGCCGCGGCGAAGATCGCCTGGAACACCGTGTCCAACGACAACTTCACCTCCCCGGTGAGTCCCGCGCCCCGCACGATGCTCGATGTCTCGATCGGCAGCGCCCGACGGTTCGCGGCGCAGCAGTGGGAGACCGCTCGCCTGCGGGCCATCGCCGACGAGCTGGAGATCACCATCAACGACGTGGTGGCCGCCATGTGCGCGGGGGCATTGCGGTCCTACCTCATCGATCGCGACGAACTCCCGGCCGCGCCGCTGATCGCAGCCGTGCCGGTGTCCACCCGGATCGGAGGCGACGACCACGAGGGCAATGCCGTCACCGCGATCCTGGCCAATCTGGCGACCGATCAGCCGGACCCCGAACGCCGCCTGGCCACGTTGGTCGGGTCGATACGCGAGTCGAAGAAGGTCATCCGTGGACTCTCCCCGTTGCAGGCCCTGGCGTACGGGGCGGCCGCGGTGGCGCCTCTGGCGCTGACGATCGTCCCCGGCCTCGCCGGCCACATACCGTCGAACTTCAACATCATCATCAGCAACGTCCCCGGACCCACCAGGAATCTGTACTGGAACGGCGCCCGGCTCGACGGGGTCTATCCGGTGTCGGTTGCGATGGAGGGGTTGGCGCTGAACATCACCGTGACCTCGACCGCCGAGCACATCAATTTCGGGCTCATCGGCGCCCGCAAGGAGCTGCCCAGCCTGCAGCGGCTGCTCACGCATCTCGATACCGCGCTCGACGAGCTGGAGAAGGTCGCGCGCGTCACACCACCCACTATCTGACTGGACAGTAAGTTACTGACAAGTATCATCTGTCTGACACCACCGGTAACCGACCGAGCGTTACTTAGGTCAGCCTTGGCAGCGCTGCCTCACCCCCAGCAATTACGGTTACCTGTAGTAGACGTCTGACCCCGCGCCCGTCAGCCAGCGCCGGAGGGTCTGAAGACAACCAGAGAGGGGCCGGACGCCGTGAATGCCACGACGATCACCATCGGCACGATTGCCGCGGTCATCAGCCTGTTCTGTTGGGCGCTGTTCCTGCGCGGAGTCTGGCGCATGGTGCGTGCCATCGCCCAGGGCCAGCGCATCGACAGCGGCCGGTATTTTCCGGTGCTCCCCCGCCTGTGGACGATGCTCAAGGAGTTCGTCGCCCACACCCGCATGGTCAAGTTCCGAACTGTCGGCTGGGCGCACTGGCTGGTGATGTTCGGCTTCCTGATCGGCGCGATCTTCTGGTTCGAGGCCTACGGTCAGATCTTCGACCCGCACTTCCACTGGCCGATCATCGGTTCCTGGAGCATCTACATTTTCGCCGACGAGGTCCTCGGGCTCGGCACGGTCATCGGCATCGTCACGCTGATGATCATTCGCCAGCTCAACCATCCCCGTGTGCCCGAGCGGATCTCCCGTTTCTCGGGTTCGCGGTTCGGCGCCGCCTACTTCGTCGAATGGGTCGTGCTGCTCGAGGGCCTGGGCATGGTCTTCGTCAAGACCTTCAAGATCTCGGCGGGCCTGGAAGACCCGCCGATCTGGACGTCGTTCTTCACCCACTACTTCGCGCAGCTGTTCGAGGGGTCGTCGGAGTACTGGGTCACCGGGGCCGCGGTCATCAAGCTGATGAGCGGCATGGTGTGGCTCGCGGTGGTCGGCTCGCACATCGACTGGGGCGTGGCCTGGCACCGCTTTGCCGCCTTCTTCAACATCTATCTCAAGCGTCAGCCCGACGGCGGCGTCGCCCTCGGTGCGGCCAAGCCGATGATGAGCCGCGGCAAGGTCCTCGACATGGAGACCGCCGATCCCGACGTCGACGCGTTCGGTGCGGGCAAGGCCGAGGACTTCTCGTGGAAGGCCTGGCTGGACTTCACCACGTGCACCGAATGTGGTCGCTGCCAGTCGCAGTGCCCGGCGTGGAACACCGGTAAGCCGTTGTCGCCCAAGCTGCTCATCATGTCGCTCCGCGACCACGCGCAGGCCAAGGCGCCCTATCTGATCGCCGGTGGGCGTACCGACATGGGCGGCGACGAGGTCGGCCTGGTCGACGCCGACGGAAACGTCGACGAGGCCAAGCTGGCAAAGATCCCGGAGGCCGCGCGTGCCGAGGCCGCCCGCAAGCTGGTCGGCGAGTCCAAGGGGCTCATGGGGGGCGGCGACGGCATCACCTCCGATGACGGCGCGTTCGACCCGGAGCAGCTCGGTGCGGTCATCGACACCGAGACGCTGTGGAGCTGCACCACCTGCGGCGCCTGCGTCGAGCAGTGCCCCGTCGACATCGAGCACGTCGACCACATCATCGACATGCGCCGCTACCAGGTGCTCATCGAGTCGGACTTCCCGACCGAGCTGGCCGGCATGTTCAAGAACCTCGAGAACAAGGGCAACCCGTGGGGTCAAAACTCCTCGGCGCGGACCAACTGGATCGACGAGATGGACATCGAGATCCCGGTGTTCGGTAAGGACGTCGAGTCCTTCGAGGGCTTCGAGTACCTCTTCTGGGTCGGCTGCGCCGGCGCGTACGAGGACCGCGCGAAGAAGACCACCAAGGCCGTCGCCGAACTGCTCGACATCGCCGCGGTGAACTTCCTGGTCCTCGGCGAGGGCGAGACCTGTACCGGAGACTCGGCTCGCCGCGCGGGCAACGAGTTCCTCTTCCAGATGCTCGCCCAGCAGAACATCGAGATGATGAACGAGGTCTTCTCGACGGCGCCGCAGCAGCGCAAGAAGATCGTCGTCACCTGTGCCCACTGCTTCAACGCCCTGGGCAACGAGTACCCGCAGTTGGGTGCGAAATACGAAGTGGTGCACCACACCCAGCTTCTCAACCGAATGGTGCGGGAGAAGCGTCTGGTGCCGGTCGCCCCGCTCGGCGAGGGCGTCACCTATCACGACCCGTGCTATCTGGGTCGCCACAACCAGGTCTACGACGCGCCGCGTGAGCTGATGGCCGCATCCGGGTCGAACCTGCGGGAGATGCCGCGTCACGGCGAACGATCCATGTGCTGTGGCGCCGGTGGTGCCCGGATGTGGATGGAAGAGCAGATCGGTAAGCGCATCAACATCGACCGGGTGGACGAGGCGCTGGACACGCTCGGCAGTGATATTGGCGGCGACGTACCGCAGAAGGTCGCCACCGGTTGCCCGTTCTGCCGCGTGATGCTCACCGACGGCGTGACCGCCCGGACGTCCGGAACCGAGAACGAGGGCAAGGTCGAGGTCGTCGACGTCGCACAGCTGCTGCTGGAGTCGGTCAAGCGCGGCGCCCCCGAGGTGACCCGCGGCGGCCGCTTCCTCGGCCCGATCGGCAAGCCCGCGCCCGAGCCGGAACCCGAACCCGAGAAGGAGAAGGTTCCCGCGGCGGCCGCTGCTTCGGCGACGACCGATGCCGGTTCGAAGCCGAAGCCGAAGGTCGGTCTGGGCATGAAGGGCGGCAAGAAGCCCGGCGCCGCTGCCAAGGCCGCTCCGGCCGAGGCACCCGCCGAGTCGGCGCCTGCCGAAAAGAAGCCCGCCGCAAAGGGATTCGGCATGAAGGGCGGCAAGAAGCCGGGTGCCGCCGCGAAGGCCGCACCGGCGGAGGCGGCGTCGGCCGGGGCCGCGGAGGCCACCGCTGAGGCGCCCGCGGCCGAGAAGAAGCCCGCCGCAAAGGGATTCGGCATGGGCGGGGCCAAGCGCCCAGGCGCCAAGAAGCCCGCCGCGTCGGCGCCGGCGCCGGCGGAGGAAGCCGCAGCACCTGCCGAGGCGTCGACCGAGTCGGCCGGCAGTGCCGCACTGACCGAGGAGAAGCCGGCCAAGGCCAAGGGCTTCGGTATGTCTGCGGGCAAGAAGCGACCGGGCGCAAAGCCCGGTGCTGCGGCTGCAGCCGCGCCGGCGACGCCCGCCGAGGCGTCGAGTGAGCCGGCCGAGGTGGTCAGCGAACCGGCCGCCGCGTCGACCGAGACCGCGGGTGCGGCGACGGTGACCGAGGACAAGCCGGCCAAGGCCAAGGGCTTCGGCATGTCCGCGGGCAAGAAACGCCCCGGCGGCATCGGCAAGGCAGCACCCAAGCCTGCCGCTGCCGCGCCGGCCGAGGATTCCGTCCAGGAGTCCGCGGCGCCCGCCGAGGCACCGACCGAGTCTGTGGCCGAGACCGTGAGTGAGTCCGCCGAGTCGGCGACAGCGCCCGCGGAAGGTGCACTCACCGAGGACAAGCCCGCGAAGGCGAAGGGCTTCGGCATGTCCGCGGGCAAGAAACGCCCCGGCGGCATCGGCAAGGCAGCGGCCAAGCCTGCCGCGGCCACGCCTACCGAGGAGTCCACGGCGCCGGCCGAGACGCCGAGTGAGCCGGCCGAGGAACCGAGAGAGCCCGTCGAGGAACCGGCAGCCGTGACTGAGCCCGTCGACGATGCTCCGGCACCGTCGAGCAATGGTTCGGCCCCCGACGAGCGCACCCTCGGCGAGACCGGTGCGTCGAAGGCCAAGGGCTTCGGGATCGCCGCCGGCAAGAAACGGCCCGGCCACAAGGCCTGAGCGCACGGGATCGGCCATCGGGCCCGTCTGATTCGCACGAATCGGACGGGCCCGATTTCGTTGACAGCGCTCTCGTCACCGTTGACAGCGCTCGACTCCTCGTTGACAGCGCTTGCTCAAGCGCTGTCAGTGCGAGACAAAGCGCTGTCAGTGCGAGACCGAGCGCTGTCAGTGCGAGAGAAGGCGCTGCCAACGTCAGGGAGAGCGCTGTGAACGTCGACGTCGACGCCCGAAAAAACCGATTTGCCTGCGGCTGCGACAATTGAACTCGTGAGTAGGCCTTATGTATCCCACCTGAATCAGAACCTCAAGCCGCTGGAGCAGTCGCAGAAGCTGCAGAACGTGTGCTACGAGATCAGGGGCCCGGTACACGCGCATGCCGCGCGTCTGGAATCCGAGGGCCACCGCATCATGAAGCTCAACATCGGCAACCCGGCGCTGTTCGGGTTCGAGGCGCCCGACGTCATCATGCGCGACATGATCCACGCCCTGCCGTACTCGCAGGGCTACTCCGAATCCGCCGGCGTCCTGTCCGCGCGTCGTGCCGTGGTCACGCGCTACGAACTCATCCCCGACTTCCCGTACTTCGACGTCGACGACGTCATCCTCGGCAATGGTGTGTCCGAGCTGATCACCATGACGATGCAGGCGCTGCTCAACGACGGCGACGAGGTGCTGATCCCGGCGCCGGATTACCCGTTGTGGACGGCGATGACCGCACTCTCCGGCGGCTCGGCGGTGCACTATCGCTGCGACGAGGACAACGGCTGGAATCCGGACATCGCCGACATCGAGGCCAAGATCACGCCGCGCACCAAGGCCATCGTGATCATCAACCCGAACAACCCGACCGGTGCGGTCTACTCGCGCGAGGTTCTCGAGCAACTCGCCGACGTCGCCCGCCGCAATTCCCTGCTCATCCTGGCCGACGAGATCTACGACAAGATCCTCTACGACGACGCGGTGCACACCAACATCGCCTCGCTCGCCCCCGATCTGCTGTGCCTGACCTTCAACGGACTGTCCAAGGCGTATCGCGTGTGCGGCTATCGGGCCGGCTGGGTGGTCATCACCGGACCCAAGGACCACGCCAAGGGATTCATCGAGGGCATGGGCATCCTCGCGTCCACCCGCCTGTGCGCCAACGTGCCCGGCCAACACGCCATCCAGGTGGCGCTCGGTGGGTATCAGAGCATCGAGGCCCTGGTGCACCCCGGTGGTCGGCTCTACGAGCAGCGCAACGTGACGTGGGAGAAACTCAACGAGATCCCCGGCGTGAGCTGCGTGAAGCCATCCGGCGCGCTCTACGCCTTCCCCCGCCTCGATCCCGAGGTCCACGAGATCCACAACGACGAACTGTTCGTTCAGGACCTCCTCCTGCAGGAGAAGATCCTGGTGGTCCAGGGCACCGGATTCAACCTCGACGACCACAACCACTTCCGGATCGTCACGCTGCCCTGGGCCCGAGAGCTCGGTGAGGCGATCGAACGGATCGGCAACTTCTTGGCGTCGTATCGGCAGTGACACCCGCCTGACCACCGGTTTTCCGGGGTTGATCAGCGCAAACCCCGGATTCGTTGGCTTTTGATGTAACCGTTGGTAACGTCTACCTCCATTGGTTGAGAGGCCGACGGGAGTTCGACGGTGGAATGGAAACGCAGCACGGTTCGCAGCGGTGAGGTCAACCTCGCCGTCTTCGAGGCGGTCGTGGACGGCGCACGCGACGAATCGGCGATGCCGACGATCGTGCTGGTGCACGGGTGGCCCGACACCCACCGGGTGTGGGACGACGTCGCCGCCGACCTCGCCCGTGATGCGCGGGTCTTCGCCTACGACACTCGCGGCATCGGCGACAGCGACCGCCCGGACGGCGTCTCCGCCTACCGCATCGAGAATCTCGCCGACGATCTGTTCGCCGTCGCCGAGGCCGTCGCACCGAACGACAAGATCCATGTGGTCGCGCACGACTGGGGTTCCATCCAAACGTGGGAGGCGGTGTCGCGCAGCGACGCCTCGATGGCCATCGCGTCGTTCACCTCGATCTCGGGCCCGAGTCTCGATCAGGTGGGTGCGCTGTTGCGCCACAACATCACCCACCCGACGCCACGCAACATCCGCAACTCGATCGCACAGGCCATCAGCTCCACCTACATCGGCCTGTTCCACCTGCCGGTGGCTCCGCGGCTGTTCCTCGGGGTCCTCGGAAACCCGCGGGCCTGGCGGGAGTTCCTGCACCTCATGGACGGCACCCCGCGCGACGCGGTACACACCGGGCCCACCCTGCGCCGCGACATGAACTCCGGTGTGCGCTACTACCGCGCGAACATCGGTCGGCGACTATTCTTCCCGGCCCCGCGTACGGTGTCCGTTCCGGTGCTCGAACTCCTCAACACACGTGACTTCGCCATCCGCCCACCGACATTCGCGACCACGCACAAGTACGTGGCCAAGCTGTGGCGGCGGCCGTCGACCACCGGGCATTGGCTTCCGTCGACGCATCCGGAGTATGTGGCCGACAACGTGCGCGAGTTCATCTCCTACCTCAACGGCTCACCCCGGACTCCCGACACCCTCACCCGCGCCCGGCGATTCGGACCGGATCAGGCGCTGTCGGGTCGTCTGGCCGTCGTCACCGGCGCCGGCAGCGGCATCGGTCGCGAAACCGCGCGTGCCCTGGCCGAACTCGGCTGTGACGTCGTTCTCGCCGACATCAATCCGGCCGGGGCGGAGGAGACCGCCCGGATGTGCAAGGAGAGCGGCGCGGCCACCGCGGTGTACACCCTCGACGTGTCCGACACCGCGGCGTTCGCCGAGTTCGCGACGAATGTCGCAGCAGCGCAGGGCATTCCGGACATCGTCGTGAACAATGCGGGCATCGGCCTGTCCGGGGCATCCTTGGACGCCACCGACGAACAGATCGATCGACTCCTCGACATCAACCTGCGCGGCGTGATCACCGGATGCCGCGAGTTCGGCCGTCAGATGGTCCGTCGCGGCACCGGCGGTCACATCGTGAACCTGGCCTCCGCCGCCGCGTTCACCCCACAGCGGGGCCTCGGAGTCTATTCGGCCAGCAAGGCCGGCGTGCTGCTCTACTCGGAATCCCTGCGGGGCGAACTCGCCGATCACCACATCGGGGTGAGCGCCATCTGCCCCGGACTCATCGACACCCCGATCGTGGCGACCTCGGCCATCGCCGGACTCGACGACGATGCCCAGGCCGCCGAACAGCGGCGACTCACCGAGCTGTATCGGCGACGAGGCTTCACCCCCGACAAGGTGGCGGCGCGCATCGTCGCGGCGATCCTCGACGACAAGGCGGTGGTACCGGTCGCTCCGGAAGCCCAGATCGGTTACCGCATTTATCGTTTCGCTCCCTGGATCTCACATTTCGCCGCCCGTCGTCCCGTCGTCGCCGGCAAGGAGGCCCACCGATGACCGCCCACGCCCACGCCCACTCGATCAGCGATTCCCGCGAACCGCTCGACGCCGACGGCTCCGACCCGGGACCGGTCGAACTCCACGCCCGCAACGTCGCCTTCGACTGGTCACAGGTCCCGCTGCACTGGATTCCGGGCCACCCCGTCGCGTCGAACTTCGTCAGCGTGCTCAATCTCCTTCTGCCCGAGGGGGAACGCTGGTTCGTGCAGACCTACAACGAAGCCCTTCCGCTGGTGCATGACGAGGAGCTGATCGCCACCATGCGTGGCTTCATCGGGCAGGAGGCGATGCATGCCGAGGCCCACGATCACGTCCTGTGGGAGTTCCTCGATCATCACGGCATCGATCCCCGTCCGTTCTGTCGTCAGATGGAGTGGATCTTCCGAAAGTTGTTGGGGCCACTGAGCAAGGGCAGTCCGCAGGCCCGGCAGAAGCATCTCATCGAGCGCCTGTGGCTGATCGCGGCGCTCGAGCACTACACGGCGATCCTCGGCGATTTCGCGCTCAACAACACCTGGGTGGAGCACGGCGCCGATCCGACGATGTCGGACCTGTTCATGTGGCACGGTGCCGAGGAGGTCGAGCACCGGGCGGTCGCCCATGAGGTGGCCGTCTACTTCGGCGACGGATATCTGCGACGTGGCCGCGCGATGCTGGTGGCGTTGCCGGTGCTGCTGCTGCTGGTCAACCGCGGCTTCCGATTCATCATGACCAGCGATCCGACCCTGCACTACAACTTCTTCCAGCGCGAGTACCACTACTTCCGCGGTGTCCGCGCCGGCGTCCTACCCAAAATGTGGAAGGTCATCCTGGCCACCACCAGCTACTTCCGCCCGGGTTTCCATCCCAACGAGATCGGTTCCACCGCACAGGCGGTCGCCTACCTCGCGGCGTCGCCGGCGGCCCGTCGGGCGGGATGAGGTCTTCATGAATCAGCGCGCACATCCGCACACCACGGCGATGACCGCACCCCCGCCTCATCTGTACGGTCGGTGGCGCCACGACCCGCTGCTCACCTTCGGTACCGCGCTGTCGAAGATCTGGTGGCCGCTGTGGCGGCCCCTGTCGCCGCTGCACGACACCACCGCCGATACCGGGATCACCGTGGTACGGATCGTGCATCGCGAGGTGGTCGCCGAGGACGAGAACGTGGTCGCACTCACCTTCGCCGACCCCGACGGTGGCATCCTGCACCGCTGGCACGCCGGAGCACACCTCGATCTGCTGCTGCCGTCGGGCCGGATGCGTGAGTACTCGTTGTGCGGCGACCCCGCCGACCGACACACCTACCGCATCGCGGTCCGACGCATCCCGGACGGAGGCGGCGGATCGGTCGAGGTGCACGACACCCTGGCGGTCGGTGATCTCGTCTCGATCAAGGTTCCGCGCAACGCTTTTCCGATCTCGCTGCCCGGCCACGGGTCCACCGCGCGACAACTGCGTTTCATCGCCGCCGGTATCGGCATCACCCCGATCCTGCCGATGCTGAGTGCCGCGGAGAAGTTCGGCCTGGACTGGTCGATGATCTACACCGGTCGCACACTCGACTCGATTCCGTTCCGGGAAGAGGTGGCCCGCTTCGGTGAGAAGGTCACCATCCGCACCGACGACGAGGGCGGCCTACCCACCATGGAGGAACTCGTCGGCGAGGTCGACCCCGATACCGGCAGTGCGCCTTCGGGTCTGGCGGTGTACTGCTGCGGGCCGGTGCCGATGCTGGAGAATCTGCGCCGCCACCTGGTCGATCGCCCGGACATCGAGTTGCATTACGAGCGCTTCACCCCACCTCCGGTGGAGAACGGCCGCGAGTTCACCGCGACCATCGCCTCCACCGGGCAGGAGATCACCGTCGGCGCCGACGAGACACTGCTCGCCGCGCTGCGCGCCGAGATCCCGTCGGTGCCGTATTCGTGCCGCCAAGGCTTCTGCGGCACATGCAAGATCAGGACGTTGTCGGGTGGCATCGACCACCGCGACAACATCCTGACCGAGCCGGAACGTGCCGACGGGCAGATCCTGACGTGCGTGTCACGGGCGAGTGGCGAGAGCCTCACGCTCGATCTCTGACGTCGACGACGATCCGTCGTCCGCGGCGTCGTCCGTCACCGATCTTTCCGCTCCCCGCGGGGCTCCGCGCAGCGCCACCGCGGCCACCACGGCCGCCGATGCGGTGACCGCCACGGCGACCCACACCGCCGAGTGCAGTCCGTCGACGAAGACCTGTTGCACCGCAACGCGAATCGAATCGGCGGCGACCGCCGGTGCGTGCTGCGCCACCGCGACACCGGCCATCACCGATTCGCCTGCGGTGTCGGCCGCACCGCGCGGAACACCGAGTGCCGCAAGCCTGTCGGTCACACCGGCGGCGTAGACGGAGGTGAGCACCGAGCCGAGCACCGCCACGCCGAGCGTGCCGCCGACCTCACGGGTGGTGTCGTTCACGGCGCTACCGGCACCGGCCTGCTCGGGCCGCAGGGCATCCATGATCAGCTGGGTGCAGGGCCCGGAGATGAACGCGAGCCCGATCGCCATCAGCGACATCGACCAGACGATGAGTTCCCAGTATCCCGATGTCCGCGAGGAGGTTTCGACGAGCGCGAAGCCCACCGACATCAGCAACGCACCGGCGACGGCCACCGGCCGGGGCGAGAACCGGTGCGACAGTGCCATCGCCACCGGCGAGAACACCGCCATCACCACCGCGAACGGAAGGGTCCGGATGCCGGCGTCGAGTGGTCCGTATCCCTTGACCGCCTGGAAGTACTGGGTGATCAGGAAGATGAATCCGAAGAGCGCGAAGAAGGCCACGCTGATCAGTGCGGCCGCGGCGGCGAAGTGGCGATTGGCGAACAGCCGGACGTCGAGGATCGGATGGGCGAGGACGAGTTGCCGCCAGACGAACAGCGCCAGGATCGCCACGGCGCCACCGAGTCCGACGATGGTGCGGGCGGCGGACCAACCGACGTTCGGGCCCTCGATGACCGAGTAGACGAGCAGTCCGAGGCCGAGGATCGACAGCACCAGTCCGACGATGTCGAAGCGCGACACGGTCTCCGGACGTGTGCCGGGAACGACGGCGACGATGGCGGCGGCGGCCAACGCCCCGACGGGCAGGTTCACCCAGAACACCGACGACCACGCGAAGTGCTCGAGCAGCCACCCACCCAGAACGGGCCCGATCGCGACGGCGATACCCGACGTCGCCGCCCAGATACCGACCGCGGCCGCGCGCTGCCGGGGTTCGGTGAAGATCGTCGTGATCAGGGCCAACGTCGCCGGAAAGACCAGCGCCGCAAAGAGTCCCAGACCACCACGGGCTGCGACGAGTTGTCCCAGGGTCTGCGACGACGCCGCGAGAGCCGAGACCGCCACGAATCCTGCGATGCCGGTGAGCAGCATGCGTCGGTGACCGAAGCGGTCACCGAGGTAGCCGCCGGTCAGCAGCAGTCCGGCGAACACCAGGGTGTAGGCGTCGACGATCCATTGCAAGCCGGAGATCCCGGCGTCGAGGTCACGCGCCATCGTCGGCAGGGCGACGTTGACGATCGTGTTGTCGATCATCACGAGCAGTTCGGCAAAGCACAGGGCGCCGAGCGCCCACCAACGAGTGCGCATGATGCGCCCCTCTCGAGTTGGAAGCAGGTTATAGAACGTTGACCCAACGTTGTAGTACAACGTTCCACACAAGAAGAACACTGTTCTAGTACGTTGTCAATATGCCGAGCGCTTCACCATCACGTCGCACGCCCGCCACCGAGGTCCGCACCAACCTCATTCGCGCCGGGCGTCGCATCCTCGAACGCGACGGGGCCGCCGGGCTCACCATCCGGGCGGTCGCCAAGGAGGCCGGGGTGGCGCCGATGGGTGTCTACAACCACTTCGACGGCAAGGAGGGACTGCTCGATGCCCTGGTCAGCGACGCCTTCTCCGAGTTCGGCCACGCGATCCGGGGCGCGACCCACAGTGATGCCGCAGCGCGTCTGGCCCACAGCGGGCGCGCCTACCGCGAGTTCGCCCTCGCCTATCCCGTCGTCTACGGCCTGATGTTCTCCTCGCAGTGCCGACCCGATGTGGCGACCGCGGAAACCGCCTTCGCCGCCCTGGCCGATATCGTCCGCTACGGTCAGGCCGCCGGCGTGGTGCGCCCGGGCGACGCCCTCGAACTCGCGATGCAGGTGTGGTCCTGCGTACATGGGGCGATCAGTCTCGAACTGGCCGGGGCGGGGCCGGAGTTCAGTGATCCGGTACGTAATTACGACGGCGTCCTCGCGCTGATCGCCAACGGGCTGCGACCGTGACGGCGCCCGGAGTCACCGACTGTGAACCATCGGGGACTCCCGATCTGCGAGAATGTCTCTCCGTGACCGAATACCGGATTGACGATCTGGCCCGCGCGGCCGGGACGACCACCCGGAACGTGCGCGGATATCAGGACCGGGGACTGTTGCCGCGACCGCTCCGGCGCGGCCGCATTGCCATCTACACCGACGAGCACCTCGCCCGCCTCAAGGTGATCAACGACCTGCTCGGGCGGGGCTTCACCATCCGCCACATCGGTGACTTCCTGTCCGGCATGCAACGTGGCGACGACCTTGCCGAGGTCCTCGGCCTGCGCGAAGTGGTGACCGAACGGTGGTCACGCATCACGCCCACCACTGTCACCGCCGACGAACTCGAGCAGATCCTGCGCACCGCGGATCCCAAGCAGTGGCAACGTCTTTCCGACTTCCGGTTGATCCGTGCCGAATCCGCAGATGTCAATGATGAAGGTGCCGACACCGGCGGGAATCCGCCGAACACCTACGCCATCCTCGATCCGGAAACCGTCACCGCCTACGGAGAGCTTGTCGCCCAGGGGATGTCACTGGATGACATTCTCGACGTGCATGCCGCCCTCGATGAGGCGATGGACAGCGTCGCCAACACCCTCATCTCCGCCGGCCGCCGTCGGGTCACCGAAGGCCATGACGACGGCTGGATCCCGACGGACGACGACGAATCCGAAAGAACCACACGCCTGTTGATGGGCCTGCGTCGAGCCGGCCAGGTGTCGGCGCACAATGCGCTCGACCGCGCGCTCGACCGCGAGATGAAACGGCAATTGGCCGACTACCTCACCGTCGCAAGGGAATCCGGGCACGATCCGGATTCGGTGTCCTGATCGGCCCGGTCAGGGGATGACGATCGGCGGCCGCCCGGGGATCGGGATGACGATCCGCGGCTGGGGTCGGGCCTGCCGTCTCGGCGACGACGGATTCTGATTCTGCTGCTGCGTACTCGTCTCCGGCGGCGGTGGGGGCGGCGGAGTGGTGTAGAGCACCGCAGGCCGGCGGGCTTCGACGAGGTCGGAGGGATCGGCGAACTCCTGCGGCGCGCTGCTCGCGGGCGGTGCGGCCACGGCCGGGGCGCTCGGTGCGACACTCGGCGTCGCCGGCTCCGGCGAACCGCCGGTGAAGGCGACGGCGGTGGCGACTCCGAACACCGCCAGGACTCCGGCGACCGCACCGCCGAGCAGCCAGCGTTGTCGGGAGAACCAGCGGCTGTCACCGGCCTCCGGGGGCGGCACCACGGTGGCGGCATCGGTGTCGGCGTCGAGATCGGTGTCGGCGTCGAAATCGGCGTCGGCGAGGTATCCGGGGAGTGCCTCCACCGGGTCGAGTCGGTCCGTGATCGCCTCGAGTTGATCGGTGACGGCATCGTCGACGCCGATCGGCTCCACGGTGGCGAGGCCATCGGAGGGCCGATCATCGTGGGGCCCGAGGTCGGCAGCTTCTGGAGCCACCGACGACGATGCGGTTGCGACCGCGGTCGGAGCATCGGCCGGGGGTTCGACGACCCGGACCTCGGAGGTCTGGTCGTCGGATGGCGTCAGAAAGTCTTCCGTCGTGGCGAACGCGACTCCGTGGGTCGGCTGCGGCTCGTCGGAGATGTCATCGAGCACCATCACCGGCGCGCCGCGGACCTGCGACAGCAGGGTGTCCAGGCCGGGCCACTGGACGTGCGTCGAGGTCAGGAGCACTGCGGCGTCGGGCGCACCGACCGAGGCGAGGACGTCGTCGATGTATGCCGACAGTTCCGCGGCCTGGGTGGCCGTCGCCACCTCCATGTCGCGGCGGGTGACGCGGAAGAGGCGGACGTGCTCCTCACCCATGATGAACGCGCCCTCGGAGGCGGCCAGTCGGGTGCGGGCGCGCCCGGCGAGCTTGCGGAGTTCGGCGGTGCCGACGTCGGAATCGGGTGCCGGTACCCGGGCCACACCGATCAGGTGGGCGGCGAGTGCCAGATCGAGGGCGCGGGGCGTCACGTCGGTGAGCGGTGCGGGCGCCGCGATGATCTCGTCGTCGGCCGTGATGTCGACGACGATGGCCGAGGCACCCGTGGTGTCGAGGTCGATGAGCGCGACGACCGGCGAGTTTCGGCTGGTCAGCCGCGTGCGGACACGATCGGTGAGCGCAGCGTGGACGACGCTACGCGCGGTGGCCGTATCTGCACTCGTGGACATCGAATTTCCCTACACTCGCCCGGATGCCTCCCCGCATCCGCTGTGTGGTTGTTCAACCTAGCACGTGTCGGCGAATCGCTGCCCGTGATGAGGGGCCGCCGACCTGCGCGGCGGTCGCGGTACCGACCCGCGCGGGGGCGGTGTTGCGGTCCCGGACCGCACCGCCGAGCGCGTGGTACTCCCACCCGGATGCACGCCACTGACCTGCATCAAGGCATCGTCGGCCGTCGACGATCACCTTGTGGCGGACGACGTCGTCGAGTTCCTCGGGTGCCATGTGGACGAATTCGGCCCATTCGGTGGCCAGCGCGACCACGTCGGCGTCGGCGGCCGCGGCGCGAGCACTATCGGTGAAGTGCAGCATCGGGTACATGCGGCGCGCGTTGTCGGTGGCCTTGGGGTCGAAGACCGTCACCGCGGCACCGCGTAGGGCCAGTTGTCCGGCGACACTCAATGCCGGGGAGTCACGCACGTCGTCGCTCTCCGGTTTGAACGCCGCGCCGAGGATGGCGATGTTGGCGCCGATGAGGTCGCCGGGGCAGGTCTGTTCGATGAGGTCGACCATGGCGCTGCGCCGGCGCATGTTGATGGCGTCGACCTCGTGCAGGAAGCCGAGGGTGCGGTGTGCGCCGAGTTCGTCGGCGCGGGCCATGAACGCCCGGATGTCCTTGGGCAGGCAGCCCCCGCCGAATCCGAGTCCGGCGTTGAGGAATCGGCGGCCGATGCGGTTGTCGTAGCCGATGGCGTCGGCGAGGGTGGACACGTCGGCGCCGACGATCTCGCACAGTTCGCTGACCGCGTTGATGAACGAGATCTTGGTCGCGAGAAAGGCATTGGCGGAGGTCTTGACCAATTCGGCTGTCGCCCAGTCGGTGGTGACCAGTGGTACCCCGGTTTCGAGGATCTCCCGGTAGATCTCACCGATCACCGCCACCGCCGCACTGGTGACGGCCTCGGGGTCGGTGCCGACGACGATCCGATCGGGCCGCAGGGTGTCCTCGACGGCGAATCCCTCACGGAGAAACTCTGGGCTCCAGGCCAATTCGACGTCGGCGAGGTCTCCGGTGAGGTGGCCGATGCGTTCGGCGAGTTCGGCGCTGGTGCCCACCGGCACCGTCGACTTCCCGATGATCAGATGCTCACCACGCAGGAGTCCGGCGAGGGTTTCGATGGCGGAGAAGACGTAAGAGGTGTCGGCGCCGTATCCCCGTGCCCGCTGCGGTGTTCCGACGCCGACGAAGTGCACACTGCCGTGGTCGGCGGCCGCCTGCATCGACGTAGTGAACTCGAGACGCCCGGCAGTCAGGTTGCGTCGCAGGATGTCTGACAGTCCGGGCTCGAAGAACGGCACCTCACCGGTACGCAGCCGGGCCACCTTCTCGGCGTCGACGTCCACGCCGAGGACGTCATGCCCGAGTTCGGCCATGCAGGCCGCATGGGTCGCGCCGAGGTATCCACATCCGATGACGGTCAGCTTCATACCAGTAGACGTACGCGGGGCGATGATCGCGGAACCCACCACGACGTGGCGCCGCGTCGACGCGTCGGTGAACAGCGATCATTTCTCGCCGGTCGAGGTCTCCCTCGCCGCAGCCCGACCATCACTCGCCGGTCGAGCCTGCTGCGAGCCCCCAGGGCGAGCCGCGAGTCGAGACCACGCAAGCCGGCAGCCCAACAAGCCCACCAGCTCCGGGCCCAGACTCGCCGCGTGACTACCCCGAAATATCCCGCACAAAGTTGAGGTACGCCTTCGACGGCGTCGGTCCGCGCTGGCCCTGGTACTTGGAGCCGACCGCGGCACTGCCGTACGGGTGCTCGGCGGGGCTGGACAGGCGGAACAGGCACAGCTGGCCGATCTTCATGCCCGGCCACAGCGTGATCGGCAGATTGGCGACGTTGGACAGCTCCAACGTGATGTGCCCGGAGAAGCCGGGGTCGATGAACCCGGCGGTGGAGTGCGTCAGCAGTCCGAGACGTCCGAGTGAGCTCTTGCCTTCGAGTCGTCCGGCGAGGTCGTCGGGCAATGTGCACACCTCGAGCGTCGATCCGAGCACGAATTCGCCGGGATGCAGCACGAACGGCTCGCCCTTGTCCGGTTCGACGAGGCTGGTGAGCTCGTCCTGCCGCTGCGCCGGGTCGATGTGGGTGTAGCGGGTGTTGTTGAACACCCGGAAGAGGCTGTCGAGGCGGACATCGACACTCGACGGTTGCACGAGAGCGGGGTCGTACGGGTCGAGCGCGAGGCGCCCGGTGTCGATGGCGGCGCGGATGTCCCGGTCGGAAAGCAGCACGGTCCGAGGCTATCGGACGGGGGTCACCTCAGTTGCGTGTCCGGTCGTGTTGGTCCATGCGCAACTCGCCGTCGCGGGCGACGCGCCGGACCGGGTAGGGCCTTGACGACGGAACGGCCTGCGGAGTTTGCTAGTCTTTCGTCGCAGGTCGTAGAGACCAGCACGCCGATGTAGTTCAATGGCAGAACATCAGCTTCCCAAGCTGAATACGCGGGTTCGATTCCCGTCATCGGCTCCACGGTGATCATGCAGGTCACAGCGTTACGGTCCGCTCTTGAGGCAACCTCATCAGTCCTCGAAGTCACACCAAATTGCACAACAGGACGACGGAAGCCTCTCGTAAGTGCCGTGGGGTCACTCGTGGCGTAGTGCGGAACAGCGGTTCAGCGCTTAAATGGCGCACCCAAGCCGACGCCGTGGTTATCGGCACACCTTCGGCCAGCATGAGGGATGCACACGTTCATCGGGCCGTGCGGAGTGGCACTCTTCGGACCCCTGCCCGGTGCAGCATCTATACCCAGTACCGGTACAGGCTGGTGGGTGCGTACGGCCGCCCGGACTCCTTGACCACCGCGTAGCGACTCTCGGTGGTCGCGGTGTCGGCGGCGAGCACGAGTTTGCCGCCCAGCACACTGCCTGCCCCGACGGCGGTCCCGAGGATCAGCGCGACGACGCCTGCCACTCCCCGTACCGCCCGGTTGAGGGTTGACTCGTTGCCTTCATCGTCGTCCCCTTTGTGGACCGCACGGCCCTATACCCATAGGGGTATCTGGTACCGTCTTGTCAAATACCCCATGGGGTATAAACCAAACTCCGGAAGGACCCCCGCATGACCATCGACCGCGCCGTCCTGATCATGGCCGGAACCATGATCCTGATTTCCGTGGCGCTCGGCGCCTTCGTTTCCGGATACTGGCTGTGGCTGACGGTGTTCGTCGGCCTCAACCTCCTGCAGTCCTCGTTCACCGGATTCTGTCCTGCGGCTTTTGTGTTCAAGAAGCTCGGACTCAAGCCCGGAGTGGCCTTCACCTGATTCCAGGCGCGGCGGTCGCCTGGAGTCAGGCGACCGCCGCCGAAACGCCGTAAAGACGCCGTCGGCGTGACGCCCGCTGCCACAGTCGAGCGAGAGAAGGGTCGGCCCTTTCGCGAGTGGTGCTCAACACGACGGGTGACCCACAACTCCACGCACCGCCGGTTCAACACCGGCCAGGTCGGCATCGCCATGCTCGCAGCGGGAGTGCTGTTCGCGTTGTATCCACTTGTCCGCGGCTTCGATTCCGAGGAGGGACGTGACGGCGCCGAGGCGTTCGCCATCCCGTCGTGGATGGCGGCCCACCCGTGCGCCATGGCCGGGTTCGTCCTGATCGCCGATTCCTCCCCAGCGCAGGCTCGGCCCTGAAACCGACCACGTGGCCAGCAGCGTCGCTACTGCTGCCCGCTACGGCACCGTCACAGCACCCAGATCCCACCGCACAGGGCCACGCCGAGCGGTGCGGTTTACCGATGATGCGCAACACATTGACATCCAAGGGAGATCTACCTCATAGTAGTGCAATTATTAATCTGTTAACGCACTGAACGTGCAGATGGGGGCAGCCGCCGTGGAAACATCACCCCGGATTCCAGCCAAGAAGTCGGACTTCACCGCCGAGTGGCTCACCGAGGTCTTCGCCTCGAAGTACCCGGGCACGACCGTCACATCGCTACAGGTCGACGAGGTCGATCAGGGGACGTCCACCCGTTTGCGACTCACCGCGGAGTACGCAGACCCGTCGCCCGACCTGCCGACACAACTGTTCGTCAAGACCAACTTCGACAACGTGTTCGGCGAACTGTTCACCGCAGCAGGCATCTACCACGCAGAGGTCAAGTTCTTCAACGACGTCCTCCCGGCGGTCGACATACCGACGCCGCGGTGCCTGCATGCCGAGCTCAGCGACGAGGACGGCTCGTTTGTCCTGGTGCTCGAGGATGTGGTCGCCGCAGACTGGGGCAAGGCCGAGGAACCCATCGATTGGGTTCGCGCAGAAGCGGTCTTGAAGGCGATGGCCCGCTATCACGCGCACTTCTGGAACTCGCCGAAACTCGATGACCTCGAGTGGGTGTGGACACCGAATGAGGGGCCGCAGGCCGATGCGATCAAGATGTTCTCCGACTACGCCAGCGAAAAGCTCGCCGCGGGTACGGTATTCGATCATCCCGTCCCTGAGGCGCTGCGCGATTCCGAGCGGGTCAAGCGCGCGGTCGAGGCATTGCTCCGTTACGACGCGGAGGTCCCCCGCACCCTGCTCCACAGCGACCCACACCTGAAGAACCTGGGTTTCCACCTCAGTGGCGAACCGATCTTCGTTGACTGGCAGGTGCTTCGCAAGGGGTGCTGGGCACTCGACGTGAGTTATTTCCTCTCGACCTCGCTGTCCACCGACGACCGGCGCGCCCATGAACGGGACTTGGTCACTGGGTACCTGAAGGAGTTGGCCGGCTACGGGATTGACGTTCCAGCCGACGAGGCGTGGCTCCAATACCGGGCACAGCCGCTTTATGGCCTCCTGGTGTGGCTCGCAACCCCGGTCGAGATGCAACCCGAGGCGGCAGTACGCGCATTCACCCTGCGGTTCCTCGCCGCGGCCGAAGACCTCGACACGATGGGTGCCATCGATGAGGTCTCGGGCAAGATGACGACCCACTGACCGTTCCGAGGTGCGTGCGGTGGTGTCCGCCGCACGCACCTCACTTCTCGCGCAGCGCCCGCACCAGTTGTCTGCCAAGGTGTTCGGCGTCCGCACGGAACACGAGAGCGGTCGGAACCGTCAGTGCCGGAACAACAGGCACGAACCTGACGCCGAGCTCGTCGGCACGCAGCAACGCTGCCTGCGCCGCGTAGAACACGCTCCACGAGTCGGGCCGTGCACGCACCGCCGACACCGCGCCGGTCTCGGCGCCGACCGTTGCCACTGCCGGGTCGAATCCCGCACTACGACAAGCGCGTAACACCGCGCGGGTGAGGTATGAGCCGAGTGCATTCTCGGCGAAGATCAGCGGATAGGACACCAGGTCGTCGACCGCGTTTCGGGACCTCTCCGCCAGGGGATGCTGCTGCGACACGACCGCGACGACCCGATCCGGTGGCAGTGGAAGCGAGCGCAGATCGGCACGCACGTCGTCGCCGTGGACGATGGCGGCATCGAGTTCGCCCGCAGCCACCCACGATTGCCGCTGACCGGACGCAACGCTGACAATCTCGACGCCGGCGAGGCCATCCGTCGCGGGGAACAACGCACCCGGCACGCCGAGCCGCAGCGGTCGGGACGCCTCGGGACCGTCGCGGGCGGCGCGCCGGGCTGCGTCCTCCGCGACGATCAACGCACGCGCCGCCGGCAGGAACCGCGTACCCGCGGCGGTGAGCACCGGGGCGCGTCGAGAGCGATCGAACAACGGCGTACCCACCTCGCGTTCCAGTCGCGCGACCTGCTGACTCACGGCCGACTGCACGATGCCGAGGCGATCTGCGGCGGCCGTGAATGTTCCGGTGTCGGCCACCGCCAAGAAGTAGCGGACCTGGCGAAGTTCCATCGGTCAGACCGACACGAGACCGGATCGATTTATCACGAATAGTGATGATACCTATCCGTTTCTGATCGTTGTTGACGATGACGTGTCGCGGTGTGATCGATGTATGCACACGTTCGACACACCAGACGCGCGACTGCACCACACCGAATCGTCGCCGCCCATCTACGCGGCCACGGACAGTTCGAGACCCGGCGACGCCCGCCTGGGCGCGCTGATCACCATGGAGGAGCTGCCGTGAGCCAGTTCCTCGTGTTGTCTCGTCGTCGGCTGGAGCTGTTCTCCGACAACGATTTCGAGCGCGTCCTGCCCGCCGAGACCGAGCGGGTCCGCGAGCTCTACGCCAAGGGCGTGGTGCGGCAGATCTGGCTGCGCGACGACGTTCCCGGCGCCGCATTCGTCATCGAGGCCGACAGCCGTGCGGCCGCCGAGGCCTGCGTGGCCGAACTCCCCATGGCCGCAACCCAACTCAGTAAGTTCACGATCGTCGGCCTGCTGCCGTATCGGGGATTCGTTGGCTGATGGTCACCACGACACCGGAAGCCACACCTCGAACCGGGGGTGCAACCGTCGGCATGCCGCTTCCCGGGGCCCGGTGAGGAGCCGGCGACTGAAGACCTCCCGGCGAGACGCAGACCCAACGCCTCCGACGGAATGTTCCGTGGAACGCTCGTGACGGCGCGCACTACAGCCGGGTCGGGCCCGAGGCGGTCTGCGGCGTCCTGCAGGGTGAGCGTCTGGTCGATGGGTCCCTGTGCGGGTGGGGAGACCGTCCCGTGGCGCTTCATCCGGCACTCCGACACCGTTCCGATGCCCCCCAAAGATGGGGCTTGGCGGCTCCTCGTCGTACTGGAATCGTCGTTGTCGCGGCGCACCGCGCCCAAGGCCCGCAGGGCCTGCCGACATAACTGCGAGGACGCACGATGACCAGAGGCGGATGCAGTGGATCGACGCGTAGGTTCCGAGCAAGTCTGGCGGGCATAGGGATTGGGACTGCGCTCTGGTGGGGTGGCCAGGCCCTCGTCATGTCGACGGCCACCGCAGAACCGGTGGATTCGTCGAGTTCGACGTCAAGCATCCAGAGCGATGATCAGCAGTCAACGACCCCGGATCAGACCGCTGACACCGACCTCACCACAGAGCTCGACACACAACCGTCATCGACAGCCGAGACCGACGTGGCCTCCGACCCGACCGAGCCGACAACTCTCGAGCAGACTCCCACCGAGGAGCCGAGCACAGCAACCACCGCGACCAGCGAGGAACCCACCGCGGATTCCGGGGTGACGGTGGAACCCACTGAGATACAGGATCAAACACCCATCGGTGCCGATGTGCAGGAGACGCCTTCGGTATCACCGTCCGACTCTCCCACGACCCCGACATCGTCGCCGTCATCGGCGGACTCCCCATCAAACACACTGCAGCGCAACTCCGATAATGCGGCGGGCACGGACGCTCCAGCGGAATCCGCGACCCCGTACACGATCACTGCGAGCGATCCCTTGGAGCCGGTGGCCTCGCGGGCCTCGTCGAACGTCGTAGGCGAGGAACCTGCACCGGTGACCACGGATCAAGGGGTCCGCGTGGTGAATGCGCCGACGCACTTCGTGGCGACTCTCCTGAGCGTGCTGGGATTCAATCCGCTTGTCGCTGCCGATCCCACCACGCCGCCTCCGGCTCCTGCACTGGTATTCGTCTGGGCCGCTTGGCAACAGGTCAATCGCAAGTTTTTCAACTCCTATCCGACGATGTCGTCGACGTCGCAACTCGTCGACCCCACCATCGGCGTGGTGACCGGATCGCTCGGTGCCACCGATCCCGACGGTGATGTACTGACCTACACCGTGCTCACCCAACCCGAACACGGGACCGTCGTCGTATACCCGGACGGAACCTATTCCTACGCACCCGATCCCGACTATGTGCTCGGGTTGTCCGACCCGGCGAGCACCGCCTCGACCACGGATTCGTTCGCGGTCACGGCGTCTGATGAGACACCGGTCAACGGCGCGCACTGGCACCTGCTCTCGGCGACACCGTCGTCGGGCCAGACCGCAACCGTGACCGTACCGATCATTGCGCTGCAGGCGGTCAACCACGCCCCGACCATCGCGTCCTCGACCTCGACGAGCAGTCCGGTCAGCGGGCCGACGACGTTCGGCATTGATCAGTCGAACAACAGCCCCGATCGATGGCCGTGGGGTGTCACCCCGCTCAGCGCCGACGGCAAACAGATTGCCATCGTCAATTACGGAGCCAACACCGTGACCTTCCTCGACGTTGCCACCGGCACGAAATCAACTGTCCAGGTGGGCGAAGCGCCGATCCAGCTCGTGATGAGTCCGGACGGATCGCGCGCGTACGTGAACACCCTTGACGGTATCTCCGTGATCGACATGCGTACCGGCGCCGTGACCGAGATCCCGCCGGGAGGCGACACCTCGGATCTGGCGATGACACCGGATGGCGGGCTTCTCTACGTGACCACCGGCTCGGGCAACCAGGTAAGGGTCATCGACACCTCAACCAACACGACGGTCACGACGATTCCGTTGACCTACCCGTTTGGGGTGGCCATCGCCCCGGATGGCGGGTACGCCTACGTCACCAGCGACACCGACCCGGGCACCGTCTCGGTGATCGACACGTCCTCCAACACCATCGTGAAGACCATCGACGTCGGTGCCAACCCGGAGTCCGTCGTGATCTCGCCCGATGGCTCGACCCTCTACGTTGCCAACGACCAGACGGTATCGGTCGTCTCCATCGACACGTCGAACCCCGACAACGACGCAGTGACTGCCACGATTTCAGGCATCGGGAATCCGAACGGACTCGCGGTCAGCCCCGACGGGAAACGTCTCTACGTCGCGACGGAGAATTCGATCACGACCATCGACACCGCTACCGGGGCCGTCGTCGGCACCAACGCGATCACGTACCCACGCGGCGTCGCTGTCAGCCCGAATGGCACCACGCTCTACGCCACCAGCTTCACCGATGGCACCCGGGTGATCCCCATCGGAGTGGCCGGCCAGGTCACCGCCACCGACGAGGATCCCGGCGACACCATCAGCTACCAGATCACCACCCAGCCGACGAATGGCATCGTGACCCTGGACCCGAGCACCGGCCAATGGCTGTGCACGACCAACACGCCCGGCGCGATCACCGCCGACTCATTCGTCGTCACCGCATCCGACGGTCGCGGCCTGTCCACGTCGACGACAATGACCGTCCCGGCCGCCGATCCCGCCGTTACAGCCGAGAACACGGGCGTACAAGGAACCCCCTCGGTGTGACGCCCGCTGCCGCAGCGTGGCGACGCAGCGGTTGACACTTTGTGAGCACTGCTCTCTAATTAAAAGAGCAGTGCTCGCAACAACGACGGGTGAACCCTTGACTCCACACATGCCGCGCACCGCCACTTCGGCACCGGCCATCTCGGGCATCGCGATGATCGCAGCGGGAGTGATGTTCACGTTGTACCCACTGATCCGCGGTTTCGGATCCGAGGAGCGCCGCGCCGGTGCCGAGATGTTCGCCGCACTGTCGTGGATGGCGGCCCACCTGTGCGCCATGGTCGGGTCCGTGCTGATCGCCGTCGCCCTGCGCTTTCTCCCGAGCGCAGGTTCGGCGCTGGAGCTGACCGCATGGCTGGCGGCGTCGTTTCTGCTGCCCTACTACGGCGCCGAGGCCTACGGACTCAACGCGCTCGGACACTGGGCCCGCGACAACGCAAACTACGACGCCCTTCAGATCGCGGACGGGTTTCGCTACGCCCCGGTCCCGATGATCACCTTCGGAATCGGCTGGATCCTGCTGGCCGCAGTGGGAATCGCGCTGATCGTGCAGGCGGCGCGGGATCGCGGCGGACCGGCCATGAACCGGCTGGGCGCGGCGATCTCCGGTTTCGGGCTCACCGTGTTCCTACCGGTGTTCTTTGTGCCCGGCGTCCTCCGGATCGCCCACGGGATCGTTCTCGCCGTCGGCCTGATCATCTGGGGCGTCGCCGTGCTGATCGGGAATCAGCCCACGAGCCGGCTACGGGGCAAGACCGCAGACGAGGCCGACCCGTCTCGGCGCTATCGCCAATCTTCTTCGTTACCATGATCATTCACGGCGCCGACCGTCCACCCCGCGGCGCGGCCAACCCATTCTTGTAGGCGACGACGACGAGTTGCGCACGGTCACGCGCACCGACCTTGTGCATCGCACGCTGGACGTGCGTGCGGACGGTCAGCACACTGAGGTACAACTCTGCGGCGATCTCGTCGTTGGTCTGACCGTCGGCCACCATCCGCACGACCTCCACCTCACGCGCGTGAGGTCGTCGATACCGGGCGTCGACACCTGCGGTGCAGCAACGGGTCCGGTGACGATCTGATTGATCACCGCCCTGGTCGCCCCCGGCGACAACAGACTGTCACCACCGGCGACCGTGCGGATCGCATCGACGAGAGTCGCTGCGCTGACATCCTTTCCGAGAAATCCGGCGGCGCCCGCGCGCAGTGCCCGCACCACATGGTCGTCGGTCTCGAAGGTCGTCAACACGATGATCCTCGTCGACGCCAAATTCGGCTCGGCGCAGATGTTTTCGGTGGCGGCGAGTCCATCCACCCGCGGCATCCGGATGTCCATCACGACGACGTCCGGGCGCAGTTCCCGCGCCAACCGCACCGCCTCGGCACCATCACCGGCCTCGGCCACCACCTCGAGATCCGGCGTCGAATCGATCAGAATCCGGAAGGTCTCGCGCAGGAGTGCTTGATCGTCGGCCAACAGCACCCGGATCACGGCGTCGTCTCCCGACCCGGCCGCCGTACCGGGGGCATCTGCTCGGGAGTGGTGATCGGCAGGGACGCCACCACGTGAAATCCGTTGTCCGGCAACCGTCCGGCACGCAGCTCCCCACCCACCGACTGTGCGCGTTCCCGCATGCCGACGAGGCCGAAACCCGACGCCCGGGTCGGCGTGCCCACCACCGCGTTGTCGACGGTGATCGTCAAGTGGTCACGTGCATAACGTAATCGGAGCGATGCCTGCGCCGAATCCGCATGCTTGGCGGCGTTGGTCAGGGCCTCCTGAATGATGCGGTACGCCGTCAGGTCGGTTCCCGGGGCCAACTCGATCGGCTCACCCTCGACGGCGAGGTCGACGCGCACACCGGCGTCGGCCGCCGCCGTCAGCAGATCCGGAAGTTGCGCCAATCCGGGCGCCGAGCGCAGATCATCGTCGGGCTCGTCCTCGGGGGTGCGCAGCACGCGGACGATGTCACGCATCTCGACAATCGCTGTGGCCGTAGACTTCTGGAGCTTGCCCAACAGGTCCCGTGCCACATCCGGATTCGCATCGAGCAGGTGAAGAGCGGTTCCGGCCTGCGCGTTGGCGACGGTCATGTGATGGGCGACGACGTCGTGCAGATCGCGGGCGATCCGGACCCGCTCCTCGGCGACCCGGGCGCGCGCCTCACTCTCCCGCGTCAGTTCCGCGGTGTCGGCGCGGGTGTGGACCGCGGCGAGATACATCGCGTTCAGCCGGCTCTGGGTACCGAGCACCACCGGGAGAACCACCCACAGCGCGGGACCGAGCGTGCGGATCACCACGGTGGTGTCGATCTGACCTCCGACCGCCGCGGCGATCACGAGCACCGAGACCACCGCCGCAGTCCACCAGGACACCCGGGCGGCGTGCTCGGCCGCGAACCGGAACAGCGCAACCATCAACGGCGCCAACAGAAGTGGAGTCAGAACGTAACCCAGGATTCCGAGGACCACGATGCACAGGGTGGTGATCGCGACGACCACCGGAGAGAACTTGCGCACGAACGGCAACGACGCCGACGCGATCAACACCAGCGCCTCGGCGGTGAGGAGACTTCCCGGGTGCACCCCGTCCGGGTCGGCGAGGTTCACCCCGACGACGGCTGCCACGAAGACCGCGACCGCGATGGCGGCATCGACGAGCCAGACGTGTGGCGTGGCGCGCCATCGGGATGTCAGTGACCGCCACACCGTCGACTCCCGCATGGCGTCCACCTCCTCGATCCCGTGCCCCCTGGTCTCCATCATGGCCGATCCCGCACCCGGCGCCGGCGATGGTCGCCTCGCTACACCCGGCTGCCCGCCGCCGGCGTTCCCGATTCCGGCTCGGGCACCGCGTCGGACTTGTCCAACGCACCACCCTCGATGTCGACCGCAGGCAGGATCCGGCCGAGCCACCGCGGCAACCACCACGCACTGTCCCCGAGCAACGCCATCACGGCCGGGACGATGCACAGACGCACCACGAAGGCGTCGAACAGCACCGCCGCGGCCAGACTCAACCCGAGCATCTTGATGAACGCATCCGATTCGACCACGAACCCGCCGAAGACGGCCATCATGATCAGCGCCGCCGCGACGACCACCCGTGCGCTCTGCGTCATCCCGCGGGCGATCGCCTCTCGGGCGCCGACGCCGGTGACGTAGGCCTCCCGCATCCGGGACACCAGGAACACCTCGTAATCCATCGCGAGACCGAAGACGATGCCGATCACGAAGATGGGGACCGCACTCTGGATGGGGCCGGTGACCTCCACACCGAAAACGCTGTCCAGGACGCCTTTCTGGAACACGAGCACGGTGACACCCAGAGCCGCCAGGACCGAGAGCAGGAATCCCAGCGCCGCAGTGACCGGGATGAGAATCGAGCGGAACACGATGAGCAGGAGCAGCACCGCCAGACCGATCACCGTCGCCAGATACGGCACCAGCGCACCCTGGATCTTCGACGACAGGTCGATGTTGATCGCGGTGTTGCCGGTCACGGTGAACGTGGCCCCGGTGCCACGGACGAGGTCGACGCGGATGTCCCGCAGGTGATGCACCAGGGTCTCGGTCTGCGCGTCGGTGGGTGCGGTCGTCGGAATCGCCTGGAACAGTGCGGTGTCGCCCATCTCGTTCGGCATCGCCGGGGACACCGACGCGATGCCGTCGACCGCCGCGATCCGGTCGGCGATCGTGGTGACCGCGGCATCCGGAGCCGGGGCGCGCTGAGCGTCGACGACGATCATCAGCGGACCGTTGAAGCCCGGACCGAAGGCCGTCGCCAGCTCGTCGTAGGCGCGTCGTTGACTCGTCGACGTCGACTTCGACTCATCGCCGGGCATGCCGAGTCGCAGATCGGCGACCGGGATGGCCAGCAGACCGAGCGCCAGCACCCCGACCACCACGGACAGGATCGGTCTGTGCAAGATGAACCCCGACCAGCGCTGTGCCGCAGAGGGTTTCGTCGAACCATCGCCTCCGACGACGACCACCCCGTCGCGGCGCGCCTTCCGCGACAGCACCCGTTGCGGGGCCAAGCCGATGATCGCCGGCACCAGGGTGAGTGCCGCGAGGACGGCCACGACGACCGCGCCGGCCGCCGCCAATCCCATCTTGGTGAGCATGGGCATGCCGATCACGGTGAGACCCGCCAGCGCGATGACGACGGTCAGCCCGGCGAACAGCACCGCCGACCCCGCGGTACCGGCCGCCATCGACACCGCGTCGATCGGGGTGCGTCCTGCAGCCCGCTCCTCGCGGTAGCGGGAGACCACGAACAGTGCGTAGTCGATGCCCACGGCCAGGCCGAGCATCAGCGCCAGCGTCGACGACGTCGACGACAATCCCAGCGTGTCAGCGAGCGCCAGGATGGACAGCATGCTGATCCCGACGCCGACCAGCGCGGTCAGCAACGGCAGGCCGGCCGCGACGATCGAGCCGAGGGTGACCAGCAGGATGACCGCCGCCAACGCGATCGCGATCATCTCGGCGACGCCGGTCGGACCACCCGATTCCAGGGCGTCACCACCGGCATCGACGGTCAGGCCACCGACCCGGGCCCCGGCCACCACGTCGTCGACGGCCGTCCGCGTCGCGGTGGTGACCGACGCGGCGCCGACGTCGAAGGTCACCGATGCATAGGCGGCGGACTTGTCGGCGCTGACCGCATCGGACTCGAAGGGGGCGTCCACCCGGTCGACCTGATCGACCGATCCGAGCTCTGCGACCGCCTCATCGATGGTGGCGCGGTATCGCGGATCGGTGATCTGCGAACCTTCCGGAGCGACGAACACCACTGTCGCGCTGCCGGTTTCCGCGTTCACACCGGGAAAGCGTTCGTCCATCAGCTCGAAGGTGCGCTGCGATTCGGTGCCCGGCATGGAGAAGTCGTCGGGTGGGGCGGGAGGCGCGGAGAGCATCGCGATCAGGGTGCCGGCCAGAACCAGCAACCACACGATCGCCACGGTCGCCCGTCGCCGGAAAGCGAAGGCACCCAGACGTGCCAGTATCGAAGCCACAGCGAATCCCATCCTCTGATGAACCGGTCATTCGAATCGACCGGATGAATCGTCGGACTCGATCCTCCGACGAGGACGACGCGCGGTCATCGCACTGTGGGAGGCACTTTCGCTACTGATATCGGAGGACACGTGAGCCGAGCGAGTACTGCACCTGCAGTAGAGCCCTCATCTCGGCAGCCCGCGATGCAGATCGGCCTGCCCGACCACGAGCCGCGCGGCACGGTGGACACACCAGCCCGTCCACACCGCCGAGATAAGCGCGATCACCAGCAATTCGCCTGTCATCCACCGTAATCCGGCCCCGGCGATCATGTTCGACGGGTCTTGCACAATCAGCACCGCGGCCCCCACCGACAGCGCCCCGACCACCGCCGACGGCCAGGCGGCACGGGTCTCGAGGTGATGTTTCTCGTCGATGACCTCGGCGGCCCGCCACGGGCCGGATGACCCCGACCGGTCGTTGAGTTGGGACAGGGCGACGAAGAGATCCGGGTTTCGGCGGGGCTGGGTGGAGCGACGATAGGACAGCACCCACGCACTCACCGCGACCATGGCGATGACGACGAGTGAGAGGCTGAGCACACCCCAGCGTAACCCCGCAGAGCGCCGTCAACGCCGGACGGCGGTGAATCGGGACCGCCGACGTTCGAGGTGGTGTTCGTGTCCACGCCGGCGGGGCGGGGATTGTGCCAGGAACCCGGCGCCCGAGTAGTAGACCAGCTTGGCACACTCCACGATCGCAGGTGGCGGTGCTGCTGACCATCTTCATCATCGCGGCGAATCTGATACTCGGGCGTCCCCTCATCCGATCGATGCTCTTCGCTCACGAGGCGAGCGATGTGAAGGTGCCGGGATGAGGATGGCGACCGCCGCGGACTGGCTTTGGATCAGCGCGGTCAGCAGGAACTGGATGACGGCGAACATGATGATCGGCATCAGGAAGGTCATCGACACGATGTTCACCACGAGCGTTCTGTCTTCCCGGGACACTTCGTAGGTGGGCCGCAGGCTCTGGAAGAGTCCGAGCACCTCACCGACGACGCCGGCCATCGGCAGGTCGGCGGCCGCCGACGACACGATCAGGATGTACCCCCGTCGCTCGATGATCGCCTCGGTACTCGCCTGAACGGTGGTGAACACCCCGATCACATTCACCTCGATCAGCCGGCGGAACGCGACCGGATCGACGTGGCGGACCGTTCCGTCACTGTGAATGCCCGCGTTGGCGATCACGACATCGATTCCAGCCGAACTCGCAGACGCCGACGGCGACCGCCCGACCTCCACAGCCGCGATGTCAGAGACATCCACGACGCGGGGAGATCGCGCGATCGCTATCCAGCTGTCGCGCAACGTCTTTCAGACTGTCGGCGTTGTCGTCGAGGGTCAGCGGCGCACCGTATCGGGGCGACAGTACCGCGGTGGCCGACCGTTACCCGCGAACCCGCCGCAGGTCAGTCCCCCGACTCCGGGGCCCGATCGCCGATCGTGCCGTTGAGGTCGATGGCGTCGTTGCGGATGGTCCGGCCCTTGCCGACGGCCGGGATCAGCTCGTACTCGGCGAGAATTGATCCGACCTCGTTGGATTGGACCTTGCCCAGGATCGCGTCGCGGATCTTGCTCGGTCCGGGCAGGTCGACCACCGCGCCGTCGCGCAGTCGGCTCGTCGCGGCCAGCAGGCTGCGCACGTCGTAGGTGGAGTTGAACACCTCGGGCACCGCACGTTCGATGTCGAGCAGTGTGTAGACCGCTTCCATCGGTGTGCGAACGGAGTACTCCGTGGTGAAGATGCAGTCGCGGCTCGTCTCAGCGAACTGCCCGATGAAGGCGAAGTTGACCGCCCCTGCCGGTACCACGTCTGGTCGGTCACCGGCCTGACGCGGCATGAAGAAGGAGGTCACATACGGCATCATCACCGGCACCGCCTTCGCGGAAGTGGCTGCCATGTCGGCAATTTCGTCATCGGGCACCCCGAGGTGGTACAGCCACTCGGAGACGATCTCTTCTCCGGTGCACTCCGACATCGTCTTCTTGACGTGATCACCGGGGGTGTCGACGAGCAGCGAGTACACCCAGATGACGATCTGGTCCTCGGGTTGCTGTTTGAAATGCGGCTGGCGGTTGACCGTCCAGCTCATCTGCCAGCTGGAGTCCTTGACCGTGACGATGCCGCCGGTGACGACCTTGCCGGAGAACGGATCCCGCTTGGTGATCTTCTGGATGTATTCGGGAATGCGCTTGTCGAGAGTGGTGACCGTGCAGGATTCCCATTTGGTCTTGGCGATGTTGCCACCGAACACGTCGGGTCGTCCGAAGGACGGATCCTTCGCGGCGATGCGGCGCCACAGATCCCACGCCGGGGCGGGCCCTTCGTCGAGGGTGGCCGGAGTGTGATGATCACCGTTGTTCGAGTTCTCGGTCAGCGACCCGATGGTCATGAACAACAGGTCGTCGGCACCGAGTTCGGTCACGCCCTCGCCCGCCTCACCGATCGTGCTGTGCGGGCCAGCGATCCAATGAATTGCGGTGGCCTGCTTGCGATCTGACGACAGATCGAAGTCGGCGTCGGTGATCTCGGTATCGAAGTGGAAGGTGACACCCTGATCGAGCAGCCACGTGTAGAGGGGCAGTACCAGCGATTCGTACTGGTTGTACTTGGTGAACTTGAGGGCGCTGAAGTCCGGCAATCCGCCGATGTGATGAATGAATCGGTGGATGTAGAGCTTCATCTCCAGCGCCGAATGCCAGCGTTCGAAGGCGAACATGGTGGTCCAGTACAACCAGAAGTTGCTGGCGAAGAATTCGTCGCCGAAGACCTCGTCGATGCGCTTGTTCTCCATCTCCTCACGCGTGGCGAGGAAGACCTTGACCATCTCCTTCTGCGCCCGATCACTGAGGGTGAACTTGTTGTCGGTGTGCGCATCCTGACCGCGATTGATGGTGGCGCGCTGCAAGGAATAATTGGGATCATCCTTGTTGAGCCAGTAGAACTCGTCGAGCACGCTGGCGCCCTCGATCTCGATCGACGGGATCGACCGGAACAGATCCCAGAGGCACTCGAAGTGGTTCTCCATCTCGCGGCCACCGCGGACGACGAACCCCTTCTCGGGCTCCTTGATGCCGTCGAGTGCGCCACCCGGCAGCTTCAATCGCTCGAAAACGGTGATCTTGTCGCCGGACATCTGTCCGTCGCGGATCAGGAATGCCGCCCCGGACAGGGACGCGAGGCCTGCCCCGACGAACCAGGCGGTTTTGTCGTCGACACCCTTGGGCTTACGTGGACGTGCGAATGCTTCGTAGTTGCCACTGCTGTAGTACACCGTCTGCCTCTCGCTGGAGATTCTCCGTACCCCCGTCATCCACGTCTATCATCCCCCGGTGATCATCGGACCAATTCCGTAGGTGACTTCACCTGCTCTCAGGAATGACGTGTCCGACACATGGTGGCCCGCATGTACAAGAGCGCACCCACCATCCCCGTATCTCGGCATGGATCATTGCTCCGGCACGCCGCATCTTGTCGCTTCCACGGTCTTCGTGCTCGAGCAACCGACGAGTGCTCGGGATGCTGACGATTCCTTCGTCGGCGGCCGCCGACAGTCGGTGAGCAGTGAGCTCACGTCTCGATGTGAAATGGGTGTCGAGATAGGGCAACGTATCCATTCATGACAACGATTGTCAGGCGGACACATCCTCGGCGTCGGCGCGGGACGACGATCGGCGCACGGCGTGCCGGCATCGTGTCGGCGATCGTCATCCTCATCGCGCTGAGCGCACCGCTCATCAGTACACCGACCGCTGCCGCCCTGCCGCCCGGGCTGAACTACGTCGCCCTCGGCGACTCGCGGGCGGCGGGGTCGCTGCCCGCCTTCGAGCCGGCGAACGGATGCTGGCAGAGTTCGGTGTCCTACCCGCGCGTCCTGGCCCGCAGCATCGGACCGCACAGTTTCGTCGACCGCTCATGCGCCGGCGCGTGGGCGGCCAACATCACTCATCTCCCGGAGAACGGACCTTTCGGCCCGATCCCGCCGCAGATCCGGTGGGTTACCCGGTCCACGGATCTCGTCACCATCTCCATCGGCGGCAATGATCTGAACTGGGGCGCCATCGCCGGCCGGTGTACCACACAGGTGCCGGGTGGCGATGCCCGCTGCCGGACCAACGGGGCGCACCTGGCGGCCGCCGACCGATCACTGAATCACATGACGGCGGTGATGGATTCGGCGGTGCGGGCGGTGCGGGCCGCGGCGGCGCCGCACGCCCGGATCGTGATCGTCGGCCACGGTGGCGTCATCGGCACCCGCGGATGTTGGCCGTTCGTCCCGGCGTCGGATGCCGATGCCCGCTGGATGAACTCGTTCATGACGAAAGTCAATGCCGCCCAGGCACGGATCGCGCAACGGTATGACGCCGCGTTCATCGATGTGATGAGACGTTCGGTGGGTCACGACCCGTGCGCCGCGCAGCCGTGGTTCGAGGGGACGGTGCCGCGGTCGCTGGCGGTATCGGGGCATCCGAACGAGATCGGTATGGCCAAGATCGCCGAGTGGATTCGCACGCAGGTGCGCTGACCGGCGGACCTCAGCTCGCGCTCCACCCGCCATCCATGGCGTAGGACGCGCCGGTCACCATGCCGGCATCCGCCGACGACAGCCAGCACACCAACGAGGCCACATTCTCCGGCGTCGCCATCTGCTTGATCGCGGTTTCGGTGAGCAGGACGTTCTCGACGACGTCGGCCTCGGAAATGCCGTGCACGCGAGCCTGATCGGCGATCTGTTTGTCGACGAGTTCGGTGTGGACGTACCCCGGACTCACGCAGTTGCTGGTGACGCCGTGCGACGCCCCCTCCAACGCCGCGACCTTCGACAACCCTTCGAGGGCATGTTTGGCCGAGACGTAGGCCGACTTGTAGGCCGACGCCCGACGGCCGTGCACCGACGAGATGTTGACGATGCGTCCGAAACCGTTGCGGTACATGGCCGGTAGCGCCGCCCGGATCAACAGGAACGGCGCCTCCACCATCAGGGCGTGCATCCGGCGAAACGTGTCGGGTTCGAACTCTTCGATCGGCGCGACCGATTGGATACCGGCATTGTTGACCAGGATGTCGACGTCGAGGTGCAGATCCTCGAGGTCGGCGGTGTCGAGGAGATCGACACCCCAGGCCTGCCCACCGATGTCGGCGGCGAGTTGTTTGGCGGCCACCTCGTCGAGGTCGGCGACGAGCACCTCGGCGCCGCGGTCGGCCAGCGCCCGCGCGCACGCCGCTCCGATTCCCCTGGCGCCACCGGTGATCAGGGCATGACGTCCGGCGAACTCCGCACTCATGCGCTCACCTGCTCACGGCGCGAACCCATTCCGAGGTTGTCGCGGGCGTCGGCGGCGTCGATGGATTCCAGTGTGATGCCCCGGGTTTCGCGGGCGAAGTACACCGCGATCAGGGTGACGACGGCGGCCGCGGCCAGGTAGATCGCGATGGGGACCGAGGAGTGGAATCGGCTGAGCAGTGCCGCGGCGATGATCGGGGCGAGCGACCCGGCGACGATGGAGGTGACCTGATAGCCCAGGGACACAGCGGAATACCGCGTCCGCGTCGGGAACATCTCGGCCATGATCGCCGGCTGTCCGGCGTACATGAAGGCGTGGAAGACCAGGCCGATGATGATCGCCAGCATGATGACGGTGTTGTGACCACTGTTCATCATCGGGAAGGCGAAGAATCCCCACAGACCGGCCGTGACGGCGCCGATCGCGTACACCGGCCGACGTCCGACGCGGTCGGAGAGCCTGCCCACCAACGGGATCACACCGAAGTGCACGGCATGGGCGACGAGCATCCACCACAGGATGTGGGCGGTGTCGGCGTGCACGACGATCTTCAGGTAGGTGATGGAGAAGGTGACCACCAGGTAATACATGATGTTCTCGGCGAAGCGCAGGCCCATCGCGGTGAGCACGCCACGCGGGTAGAGCTTGATGACCTCGAGGACGCTGAACGACGACGCCTTGACCTCCTCGACCTCCTCCTGCGCCCGGACGAAGATCGGGGCGTCGGTGACCTTGGTCCGCACGTAGTAGCCGACCAGGACGATCACCGCCGACAGCCAGAAGGCCACGCGCCACCCCCAGCCGAGGAAGGCCTCGTCGCTGAGCACCGACGTCAGGATCAGCAGCACGACGGTCGCGACGAGGTTGCCCATCGGCACGCCCGCCTGCGGCCACGACGCCCAGAAACCCCGTCGACGACTGGGACTGTGTTAGGCGACCAGCAAGACCGCGCCGCCCCACTCACCGCCGACCGCGAATCCCTGGATGAACCGCAACGCCACCAGCAGGGCAGGTGCGAGATACCCGATCGCGGCGTAGGTCGGCAGGCAGCCCATCAGGAAGGTCGACGCACCGACGAGAATCAGGCTGAACTGCAGCAGCTTCTTTCGGCCGAACTTGTCGCCGTAGTGACCGAACACCACACCACCGAGTGGTCGGGCGACGAAGCCGACGGCGTAGGTGACGAAGGCGGCGATGATCGCGTCGAGTTCGTTGCCGCCGGCCGGGAAGAACACCTTGCTGAACACCAGCGTGGCGGCGGTGCCGTACAGGAAGAACTCGTACCACTCGACGATGGTGCCCGCCATGGATGCGGCGACCACACGTCGCAGACCCGATGGGCGGTACGTCTCCGGCTCACCGATCCCCGGACTCGAGACGTTTGACATTGCCACTCCTCTCAGAACACCGCCACTGTGATGGCGCTCACGTTCATTCGGGTATTGGTGCTCATCGATGCGCGTTCAATGGACGATCCGTCGCACCACATCTGCAAGAATGCAGATATGCGCTGGGACAAGGTCAGCTCCGAGGATCTCCGCATCCTGCTGGCGGTCGGCCGGACCGGGCGTTTCACCACCGCCGCCGACGTCACCGGCCTCAATCACACGACCGTCTCGCGCCGCATCGAGCAGTTGGAGAAGGCGCTGGCCGGCCGGGTGCTGGCACGCGGAACCGGCGGATGGGAACTGACCGACCTGGGCCGACGCGCCTTCGCCGCAGCCGAACGCATCGAGGCCGCACTGCATGATCTCGACGACACCGGCCAGGGTGAGCCCGCACTCAGCGGCGTCGTGCGACTGTCGGCCACCGACGGCTTCTCCGCGTTGCTCGCTGCGCCCGCCGCCGTCGACGTGCGCTCCCGACATCCGGGCGTCAGCGTCGAGATCGTGACGGCCACGCGGGTCGCATCGCACACGCGCACCGGTCTCGACATCGAGATCGTCGTCGGCGAGCCGCACGTCCACCGCGCCGAGGCACTGCGGCTGGCCGATTACCGCCTCGGGCTGTACGCGTCGCGGCAGTACGCGGCCGACCACGTCATGCCCGAGAGCCCGAAAGAGCTCACCGCGCATCCGCTCGTGTACTTCGTCGACTCGATGCTGGCCGTCGACGACCTCGACCTTGCGCGGACGCTGGTACCGCAGATGGCCGAGGGGGTCACGTCGACGAATGTCTTCGTCCACGTGGAGGCCACTCGTGCGCACGCGGGTATCGGGCTGTTGCCGTGCTATCTGGCCGACCGTCATGACGATCTGATCCGCGTCCTGCCCGACGTGAACGCACAACTCACCTATTGGCTGGTCGCCCGCGCGGAGTCCTTCCGACGCCCCGCTGTCGCCGCGGTCATCGACGCCATCCGCCGCGTCGTCGAGGGCCACAGATCCGCCCTGCTGGGTGCGGCATCACCCCGGGAGTAGCCGGGCGATTTCGTCGGTGAGCGATGATTTCTCGCCGCGCACGTGGTCTACCGCCATGTCGGGTCCACCACGACCATCAGGAGGAGAAATGCGCAAACTCGTTGTCACACAGAACATCACTCTCGACGGGTCGATCGAGATGCTCACCACGTGGTTCGATCCCACCGATCAGACGCCCGACCTGCTGGACGAGATCCATCGCCAGGACGCACAAGCCGATGCACTTCTCTTGGGGCGTAAGACCTTCGAGGACTTCCGCGGGTATTGGCCGCGACAGGATGATGACGCCACCGGAGTCACCGACTATCTCAACACCGTCGAGAAGTACGTCGTGTCGTCGACGCTGACCGACCCGCGGTGGCAGAACACCTCGATCCTTCCCGGAATCGATACCGTCGCAGAGGTTCTCGCGTTGAAGGAACTCCCCGGCAAGGACATCGTCGTCACCGGCAGCATCGCACTCACCCACGCCCTGATCGGTGCCGGCCTGGTGGACGAGTACCGACTGTTCGTCTATCCGGCAGTGCAGGGCCGGGGCCGGCGACTGTTCCCGGACGGGACCGACACTCCGGCCCTCCACCTCGACGACTGCACGTCGTTCAGCAATGGTGTTGCGTTACTGAGGTATTCGACGAAATGAGGCGCGGATTCAGTGGTGCGAGTGTGCGTGTTCGGTGGTCAATCCCGCCTGATGCACGTGGGCGTGGGTGTGCTCGACACCGTCGTGCGTGTGGGTGTGGGCATGCTCCACATGATCATGGGAATGCGTGGTGTGCGCGTGGACGTGCGCGCCACCGTCGTGGGAATGCTCGTGGGTGTGCACTTCGGGAGTGGGTTCGGACATGTCACTTCTCCTGTCTGTGTTCGTGTTCCGGAATTCGGCTCACGTCTTCGTGCAGATGATGGCGGGGTATCCCCGGACCAGCGTGTTCGGCGTTGAACACCGCGTCGGCCACCAGTTGGCGAACGTGATCGTTCTCCAGGGAGTAGATGACCTGCGTCCCTTCGCGCCGGGTGCGCACCAGGCGTGCCATCCGGAGCTTCGCGAGATGTTGACTCACCGACGGCGCCGGTTTGCCCACGATCTCGGCCAGCTGATTCACCGACCGCTCGCCACGGCACAGCGTCCACAGAACCTGAACGCGGGTGGAATCGGCGAGCATGCGGAACACCTCGACAACCAGGGCGACCTGATCATCGGGGAGTACAGCGTCCGGTAAATCACTATCTGCATTCATACGCAGATAATCTAACCCCGATAGGGTTGTGTGCGCCACCCTCGCTTCGTTGACAGCGCTGTGGTGTGCGTTGACGGCGCTCTGGCCTGCGTTGATGGCGCTGTGGTCCTGTCCCAGCGCACCTCGCGGAGGTCTCGACTCGGCGCTCGCCCTGGGGGGCTCGCACCGGCTCGACCGGCGATGAAGGGCTCGGCCGGGCGAGAAGGATGGCGAGGGCTCTCAGGGAATCAGCGACGTAACTCCGACGGTGCCGCGAACTCCGCCGGACGGTCCGACTGCCAGGAGTGCCAGCGCTCCCAGTTGGCCACCGACCACCGTTGCAGACGCTCGTCGACGCCCGGGATCACCCGCCGCAGCACCTCGCCGACGAGGCGTGGCGGCACCTGCGCGAGCAGGATCGCGACGCCGATCCAGCCGGCCGGGAGATCGAAGCGACGACGATTCTGCGGGAGCATGAACAACCGGGCGTACCCGGACTGGGCCTGCAAGTGATACCAGGCGCGCAGTCGGTCGCGGCGGCTCATGTCGGGCCGCGGCGCGAATCCGGGCACAAACGACTCGACAAGTTCGGCTCCGGCAGAACCGGAGTCGTAGGAACGGGTGGCGTCGAAGAGGTACAGCAGGCGCAGGCCGTCGGAGATGGTCTGCGGGTAGATGTCGTCGACGCGGACGCCGAGCAGGTAGCCGAGGTAGCGGTTGAACATCAGCGACGCCTCGAGGTCGGCCTTGGACGTGATGTACCCCAGGCCGTACAGGCCCATCGCCGGTCCGACGCTGCCGCCGAGAAGCGTCAGCAGCATCTCGCTCTGGCTGATCGGCAGGCCCCATTTCTCGTCATCCCACTCGTCGTGACGACGCACGCCGGCACGCACCGACACATGCATGACGCGCACCCGCATCGTCGTCGCGCGTCCGAGGCTGCCGGGACGCAGGATCGCCCCCGGCCTCGACACCTCGATCCACCACCGGCTCGTCTCGAGATAGCGATGCAACGCTCGTTCACCCGCGTACCCACCGGCGAGTGAGAGGGGCACGGCCAGCGACCCCTCGGTGTAGGTGTCCATGGTGCCGGCGTTGCCGACCCCGCCCAGCGCATGCGCCCAGCGTCGCCACACCGCAGCGCCCGCTTCGATCGTCGCGGGATCGGCCCACTCGGGAAGCGTGTCGAACTCGGCGAACAGATCCCGCATCGATTGCGGGGCGTCGTCGAGGGCATCAATGCCCTGGTCGAGGGCCCGATCGAGGAGTTCACGACTCCCCTGCGGGCCGAGATCACCGCGATAGGTCTCGGCGACGAACCGCTCGGCAGTCGGATCGCCGGCGCTGAGCAGTTCGCCGTAGCGCCGCGCGATCCGGTCATCGGGGAGCAGGTCGACCCCGGTCAGCTTCAGCACGCGGTCGCGTAGCCGCTTATGCCCCGAGTCACCCAACGGCCAGCGGTAGGCGGTGGGCAGGGCCGCCGCCTCGACCGTGCCGCCCGACGCCGGGTCGAGCGTGGCGCTCCCGCCACCTGTTGAGATTAATTCGCGATTTCGTCTCACCCGGCGAGGGTAACCCACTCGCGGCGGCAGGCAACATACCTACGTGATTCGACGATCAGTTGATCGCGAAGTACCCCGCGGCGTAGGCCACGGCAGGCGCCAAGTTGCCGAGCACCTTCTGGTTGACGTTGGCGTAGGTGTCCTGCGCCGTGTGGTAGTTCTGGTCGAAGATCTCACCGGCGGTGCCACCCCATTTTGCCGCCTGTGCAGGGGTTTTCACCTTGTCGGCACCGGAATCGATTCCCCCGGAGGCGATCCCCGCCTGCGCGAAGGCGTCGTAGTCGGAGCGGCCGTCGAATCCCGACACCTCGGGCTGCACTCCCCGACCGGTGAGGAATCGGGTGAACACCGCCTCGATCGTCCCGGAACCGGCCGGACCCGCATACGAGTCCGGCAGCTTCGACGACCCGTCCCCGTCGTAGACGAAGTACCCACCGTTGTGCGAACCGAGCATGTCGAAGTTCAGGTAGCGCTTGATCTTTGCCTGCTGACTCGCCGGCAGCGACGTGACGTAGTGGGTCGATCCGATGAGACCTTCCTCCTCGGCTCCCCAGAAGGCGAAACGTACCTTGTTCCGCACCGGCGCCACCGCGGTCATGGTGATCGCGGTCTGCAGCACACTCGCCGATCCCGAACCGTTGTCGTTGATCCCCGGCCCCTCTGGGACGCTGTCGAGGTGCGCACCCAGCATCACCACCGAATCCGATGAGCCGAAATGGGTTTCGGCCATCAGGTTCCACGACTTCACCCGTGTGGTCGAGGCGTCGACGGCGAGGGTCAGCGATCCGGCCTGGCGGACCTGCGAACCCTGCGCACGCGCGACACCGAGGACCGGGATCGGGTCGCCGGCATCCTCGCCGAGTGTGCCCTGAATCGAGCCGTCCTCATTGTTGACGATGACGAGGGCCTTGGCGCCGGCTTTCTTGGCGTTGCCGGCCTTGTCGCCGAACGCGCACACACCACGTTCGACGACGACGATGGAACCGCGGGTCGCCGCACCGAAGTCGGACGCCTCGCATCCCGGCGTGGCATCCGATGCCGGCACCTCGGTGACCGGTGCGGTCACCGACGGTGTGGCACCGGAGTAGGCGAGCACCTCCGATTCGATTGCCGCGCCGCCGGCGCTCAGCGAATGGCTGCGCTCCTCGAACTGGGTGGCGGTGAATTCCTGACGCGTCGGCATGTAACCGGCCGCGCGCAGTTTGCCTTCCACATAGTCGAGGCTCTGCAGGTAGCCGGTGGTGCCGAGCGAACGATTGCCCCCGTTGCGTGCCGCGATCGCCTGGAGCGCACGCAGATGAGCCGACACGTTGGTGGCCGTGACGCCGCCCGCGACGAGATTCCCGTAGCGATCGGCGATCGGATCCGCCGCCGACGCCAGCGCACTGCCGGTGATCGTCGTCGCGACCGCGACCGACGTCGCCACGCATGCGGTGACCAGTGATCGGCGTAAGAATCGTCGTGCGCTCACGGTAGCTCCCCGTCTGCAGCCATCAGGACATCCGACACCGGGAGAACTCCGTCCGGGGTTCTGCCGGTTTCACGACACTTGTCGGCGTTTGAGCACGCTACCGCACCACGGTCTCCATGTCGTGGGGTTGGCTCATCGATGACGATCGGGGGATTCGTACGTGTGCCCGGCGTACCGAATCACCGGACTCCTGGGCGCCGGCCGCGATGCCCACAAACGTCCCTGTCAGGCGTTCTCACCGGAAATGCGCAGCGAGAGTGTGTGACGGGGACGTTTGTGGTCACGGAGGCAGTCGACATGGCCGCCATCGGCGCACCGGCGCCCGAGTTCCCGCGAGACGACCGCTGCAACACATCCCTCAACTGATCTGCGGCACAACCTCTTTCGCAACAAGCTCCAGATGATCGAGATCGGCGAGGTCGAGCACCTGCAGGTAGACGCGGCTCGCACCGACGGCACGGTACCGCTCGATGGTCTCCACCACCTCCGCCGGGGTGCCGGCCGCACCGTTGGCGCGCAGTTCGTCGACGTCACGACCGATCGCGTTCGCGCGTCGGGCGATCTCGACCTCGGTTGCGCCGCAACACAAGACCAGTGCCACCGAGAAGGTCATCGCCGAAGGGTCGCGGCCGGCGTCGACACACGCCGCCCGAACCCGTTCGTACTGCGCGGACACCGCGTCGAGCGGCTGGAAGGGGATGTTGAACTCGTCGGCGAACCGTGCGGCCAGTGCCGGGGTGCGCTTGGGGCCCATCCCGCCGACGATGATCGGCGGGCGCGGTGACTGCACCGGTTTGGGCAGCGCCGGTGAATCTTTCACCGTGAAGTGCGTGCCGTCGTGGTCGAATCGATCACCCACGGGGGTCTGCCAGAGTCCGGTGATGATCTCCAGCGATTCCGACAGCCGTTCGAAGCGTTCCCCCAGCGACGGGAACGGAATCCCGTACGCCAGGTGCTCCTGCTCGAACCATCCGGCTCCGAGACCCAATTCCACACGGCCACCGCTCATCTGATCGACCTGGGCGACCGAGATCGCCAGTGGTCCGGGATATCGGAAGGTGGCCGAGGTGACCAGGGTGCCCAGACGGATGCGGGAGGTCTCACGGGCGAGTCCGGCCAGCGTCGTCCACGCGTCGGTCGGGCCCGGCAGTCCGTCACCGTCGCCCATCGCGAGATAGTGATCGGAGCGGAAGAAAGCGTCGAAGCCGAGATCCTCGGTTGCCTTCGCGACGGCGAGAAGCTGATCGTAGGAGGCGCCCTGCTGCGGTTCGGTGAAGATTCGGAAGTCCACCCCATCCAACCTACGCGGACCGGGGAGGCGCCTCCGTCGTCGCGTCGTCGGTGGCTCCCAATTCGACACCGGGGATGCGCGGCAATTGCTGGGCGATCAGCAGACCCAGGATCGCGAAGGCGATCGCCAACAACAGCGACGCCTTGATCGCCATGATCTGCGCGTCGACGTAGGCCTGGGCCAACGACGACACCTCGCCCGCCGGAATGCCGTTGGCGATCGCGATCTGATCGAGCTGATCGCGGGCCACGATCTCGACGCCATCCTCGGTGGCCTCGGCGATCACCGCCTTGGTCTGCGCCGAGATGTTGGGATCGGTTTGCGTCGCGTCGTTGAATCCCGACGACAGTGCTCCGATGAGGATCGCGCCGATCATCGCAACACCGATCGACATGCCGATGTTCTGCGCGGTGCCCTGCAATCCACCGGCCTCACCGCGGTCACGATCGCCCACCGACGACATGATCACGTTGCCCAGCTGTGAGGCGACGAGACCGAATCCCGCGCCGAAGACCGCCATTCCGACTCCGAACATCGCGTCCCGCAACTCCGGGTCGACGGTGGAGACGAGGATCAGGGCGCCGACGATCACCAGTATCAGACCGGACGACACGATCAGCCGCGGAGACATCCTGCGCGCCAACACCGGTCCGGTGAAGGCGGCGATCAGCATCGCGATCGACATCGGTGCGAGCTTGATTCCGGTCTCGAAGGCGTTCTTCAGCAACACGTACTGCAGGTAGATCGGGATGACGAAGAACACGCCACCGATCACCGTCTGCTGCGCGATGAGCATCACCAGGCCGTTGCGCAACTGGAGACCGCGCAGCAGCGCCGGATGCATCAGCGGTGTCTTGCCTGCGGCCACCACGCGGTTCTCCCACCACAGGAATCCGACAAGCACCACGATTCCCGCGCCGATCATGAACGGCACCACCGAGAATCCGAACGGCGTGATCTCGGTTCCGGCGATGGTCAGCGCCCCGGATGGACGGATCAATCCCCACGTACCCGCCTTCAGCAGACCCAGCACCACCAAACCGAGGCCCAGCGACGACAATATCATTCCGCCCCAATCGATCTGACGTGATGTCGAGACCTTGGAGTCGGCGATGAGTTTCAGGCACGCGACGACGGCGATACACACCACGGTCTCGGCGGCGAAGATGACTCGCCATGTCAGCGCCTCGGTCACCCACCCCCCGATGAGCGGGCCGGCCGCAGCACCGGCGGCCGCGATCCCACCGAGTGCCCCGTAGGCGGTGGCGCGGTCCTTGCCCTGGTAATTGGTCGCGGTCAACGAGATGATCGCCGGCATCACCAGTACTGCGCCCGCACCTTCGACAAATGACCAGCCGAACAGCAACCATCCGATGTTCGGGCTGAATGCGGTGGTCAACGAACCCGCCCCGTACACCAGCAGGCCGATACCGAAGATCCGTTTACGTCCGAAGATGTCGCCGAGACGCCCGCCGAACAACATGAATGACCCCATCACCAGCGTGTACAGCGTGATGGCGAGTTGCACCTGTGTGATCGTGGTGTCGAGGTCGTCGACGACGGCGGCCACCGACACGTTCATCACCGTGGTGTCGAGCACCATGATGAACTGCGCCGCGCACAGAATGATCAGCACCAGCCAGCGTTTCACCGGTCACACGCTAGTGCCGTTGGCGGAGTTCGGCGTCATACGCGGCGGATGATCGGCACGGGTCGATCACACGACCAGGTATCGGCCTTCGTCGGCAACGGATTGCACTAAAGTCGAAGGTGAATTCGGATCCCCGGAAAGGCCTGAGCAGGTTTGAGTCCACCTCCCGTCTGGCAGCCGGTGCCCTGGTACCTCACCAGGACTCCACGGTCTCGGTCCGACACGATTCCGCGCCGACGTCTCAGCTGTCGGCTGGACGAGCTCGTCAAGTCCCACCGAGTCGTCGTCGTCGATGCCCCGTCGGGGTACGGCAAGACCGTCGCGGTGGCCGATTGGGCTCGGCGAAGCCCGCTTGCGGTGGCCTGGCTGGCGATGCCCGCGAGGGAGTCGGACCCCTCCGAGTTCCTGCGAGGCCTGATCAGCGCGGTCTGCCAACTGTCGGCCACGCGCGGCCATCACGCGGCTCTCACCGCACTGCACACAGCCCATGGCCCCACCACCACCGCGATCGGCGACTTCGCCATGATGATCGACCGCCTCGGCCAGCCAATCGTGATCGTCGTCGACGACGCCCAGCGAGCCGTCGACGCCCTCAACCACCCCGCGGTCGCGGCACTCATCGAACACGGACCGGATTCACTACGTCTCGTGCTGTCCGGCCATCGCGAACTCGCGCGATCGCTCAATCGTCAGGTGGTCGACGGGTCGTGCGCGGTCATGGACGCCCGTGAACTGGCCTTCAGCGTGACGGAGACCGAGGCGGCGTGCGCCGACACCCCGCATGATCCGCGGGCAGTGTGGGACAGAACGCGCGGCTGGCCGATCGCGGTCCACCTCGCCATTGTCGGAAATGAGATCGTCGGGAATGAGATTGCCGGGAATGACAACCACCTCACCACACTCACCGAGGACCTCGGCCACAATGCGCTGCTGACGGATTACGTCGCCGATGAGATCCTGGCCCCACTGCCATCCGGATTACGTGACTTCATCCTCGCCACGACGACGACATCGCAGTTCGATGTCGCCTTGGCCGCACGTCTGACGGGCCACACCGACGTCGCTGCAATGGTCGACGAATGCGTCCGACGCGGCCTCTTCCTGGGCGCGGTCTCCCATCCCGAGAATCCGGGCGAGTCGGTCTACAGATGGCATTCGCTGTTCGTCGCCCATTGTCGGGCGATCCTGGCGCGCACAGACCCCGACCGCGCCCGGAAACTGCGCCTCACCGCAGCCGACCACCTGCGCCACACGCTTCCACTGGTGGCTACCGAGTTGGCGCTTGCCGCCGACGATTGCGGGCAGGCGCTGGAGATTCTTCGTGACGGGTGGATCGGCTTGGTCATTTCATCGGCGGCCACTCCCACCGAGGGCGTGGCGACCGCGCTGTCCCAACGAATCGACGATCCGGACCGGTCCTGTGAGCTCGCGTACATACGTGCAGCATGTCGGGAAGTTCGGGGCGACCGGCTCGGCGCCCGATTCCTGTTCGCCGAGGCCGAGCGACTCCTCGGAGACGATCCGGGTCCGGTGACCAAACTGACCCGCGCCGCCTGCACGTTCTTCCTCGCCGACGAACACGTCCAGATCGCCGACGCGCACGATGTGACGATGAGCGTGCTCGCCGATCCGGAAGCCGCGCACGAGTTGGCCCCCGCGATGCGTGCCAGCTGCGCCTTCTTGGCGGGATGGATCGGCACGCGGCTTCGGCTGGACGCCGATCGTGGTGTCGCACTACTGCGTACCGCCATCGAGGAGTGCCGCAGCGCCGGCCTGACCGACATGGCCCGCCGGGCCGAGGCGAACTACGGCTCTGCGCTGTCTTTTGCGGGCCGCTTTCGAGAACTCGCGGCGTTCCGCGGGTCCGCCGACGCACCGCTGGCCGACTCATCGGTCGAATGGGACCATTTCGACGAAGGGATCACCGCCTTCACCCTGGGCTGGGCTGAGTTCTGGACAGGCGATCTCCCCGCTGCACTCCCCCATCTCCGGGCCGGCGCCGAGCTGGACTCCATGCACGGCTACTGGGCACTGCTCAAGGTCTATCGGGCACTCACCGCGACAATCCTCGGAGACGGCGCCGAATTGTCCGCCGCCGAGGTGCGCCTGCGATCGGTCGCCGACGAGTACCTGCACGGCGTGCCGTGGCCGGTGTACGTGCGACTCGCGCGGGCCCGCATCGCCGAATGCACCGGAGACCACGAGACCGTACGCCGCCTCGCGAGCGAGATCGAGGACGCGCCGGCCGTTCCGGCCGCACGTGCGCTCTTCTCCGGGATGCTCCGTCGAGTCGGCGATCCGGTATCGGCCCACCGGATGCTCGCAGGGCTGGAACTGCCCGGGTCTCCGATATACGCACATGTCTACGCGAACCTGACAGCCGCCATTCTCGCCTGGCAGACCGGAGACCGCGAGGCTGCGCACGACCGCCTCGAACATGCACTTCAGTTCGCCAGACCAGAAGGAGCAATACTGCCGTTCCTGGACAACCTGGACGGGCCGGCGAACGAGCTGCTGACCGCACACGCATTCCACGGGCGCTCTCCGGCGTTTCTCGCAACCATTGCCTCACGCCGAAATGAGCTACTCGACAACACATCCGGCCTCAGTGTGACACTCACACGTCGTGAACGGGAGGTCCTCGACCACCTCCAGACCTCGATGTCGATCAAGGAGATCGCCGATTCGCTGTTCGTCTCGACGAACACCCTCAAGACACACTGCCGCACCATCTACCGCAAACTCGGGGTTTCGAGTCGGCGTGACGCGGTCAGATACGCCACCTCGATGCGCCTCTGACGGAGATCCCGAGCATTAACCCCAGAGGGGTGATGCACGACACGCCCGGTATCGGCCACCGGACCACGCTGCTTTGAACATCCCGGCCTTCTCCGATGGCCTGCTCCCCGAACGGGTCTCGGTCTCGAACCGTGCACTACCCGACCGGCGCCGTCGATGTCCTCAAGAATTTGGGCGATCCTTGGTGGCATCGGTGGCGGGGTCTTTCTGATGCGGCAACTGTTGGCCGTCTCGACCGCGATGTTCGGCCATCGTGACCGCAATGCCCGGGGAATGCCATGCGGCACTTGGTGTCCGACGATGTCGGCTGCGTCGGCGGCACCCCCGTGCCGCTCGAGGAGAAGACCTGGATCGACAAGTGCCGCCTAATCGAGGTGTACATGCGGCACGGGTTCTTCCAGGTCTCCCTCGACGGCTACGACGGAGTCATGGGCATCCACGGGAACAGCGCACCCGCTGGTTTCGCGGCATCTATCACCTCATCGGCGCGCAACCGCGGAATGATCCTGGATCGGCGGACGATGGGTGGGCACGTTCGTGCTCCCCCTGATCTATCCGCCGATGCATCCGCGACGCTCGGCGATGCGGGATATGTTGGGCAGGCGAGCGCGGCGATCCGCCGCGGATCGCCGCAGCAACGAACAGGGGGCGTGCGATGGTGATCGACAAACTCATACCCACTGAGCAACGGCGAAGCGTCGACGAACTCGTCGACCGTCTCGGCCTGAATTCCGGTGATCGTCCGTCCAAACAGTCGGCGTTCTGGATCATGCTGACGCTCTCGGGAGTGATCGCGGTGGCCGGAGTCATCGGTGACAGCACCGCGACCGTCATCGGCGCCATGATCGTGGCGCCGCTGTCGACCCCGATCCTCGGGATCGGTCTGGGCATCGTCACCGCCGGGGGCCGACTTGTGTTGTCGAGTGTCGGGTACGTACTCGCCGGAGTCGTCCTCGTCGTGATCCTCGGTGTGGTCTTCGCGCAGCTGCTGCCGAATCCCATCAACGTTCTGACGAATTCGCAGGTCACCGGACGTACCTCGCCGACGCTGGCCGACCTCCTGGCCGCCCTGGCGACCGGGCTCGTCGGCGCGGTGGCCGTCCTACGGCGCGACGTCGGTGACGTCCTGCCCGGGGTGGCGATCGCCATCAGCCTGGTACCGCCGCTGGGTGTGGTCGGCGTGTGTTTGGGTTCAGGCGCAGCCTCGTTGGCATTGGGTGCGTTCATTCTGTTCGCCTCCAACGTCATCGCCATGGTCATCACCAGCGTGCTGGTGTTCACCCTTGGCGGCGTGGGCCGAGAAGCGGCCGTCGCGGCGGGCGCGGTACCCCGCCGGGCCCGCGCCTACATCGTGCTGTTGGTCGCCTTCGTAGTCGTCTCGGTACCGATGGTGATCAACTCACTGACATCGCTGTGGGCCAAACAGGTGGCCACGGCCACCCAGGACTGGCTGAATGCCGGTGGCGTCACCTCGGCCGACGTGACCAACGTCAGTTGGAGTGGTCATACCGTGACCATCAATGTCCTTGCCCCACAGAATCTCCCACCCATCGAATCGCTGACCTCCACCGTCGACGGCCTCGTCCCGTGGACCCCGGATGTCGTCGTCGTCCACACCACCGGAAGCCGGGAATCGGGCTGACGAACGCCGGCCCATCTCACCCTCAGCAGGTGATGGAAACACCGTGGGTGCCCACAACACTGGAACACCGTAAGCCGATTACACCGTGAGGAGATCACCATGGCCACCCCCAGGGAAGCCACACCGACCATTTCCCAGGCCAACGCCCAGGGCAGTTCCGCACTGCCGTTCGACGACACCCGCGACTTCACCGCCGCCGACCGTGGCTTCGTCGCGGCACTGGACTCCCCGGTGATCACCAACCGCGCGGGCGCCGGCGTCTGGGACTGCGCAGAGTTCGACTTCCTCACCGAAACATGCCCCCCGACAGCCAATCCCAGCCTGTGGCGCCAATCCGGCCTGGTAGCCAAGCATGGCCTCTACAGGGTCGCCGATCAGATCTACCAGATCCGCGGACTCGATCTGTCCAACATGACGATCATCGAGGGAGACGCCGGCGTCATCGTCATCGATCCGCTGATCTCCCAGGAGACCGCCTCGGCAGGGCTCGCGTTGTACCGGGCTCAACGCGGCGACCGCCCCGTCACGGCAGTGATCTACACCCACTCCCACATCGATCACTTCGGCGGCGTCAAGGGTGTCACCACTCAGGAAGCGGTCGACGCCGGCGAGTGTGCGATCATCGCGCCGGCCGGAATGGTCGAGCACGCGGTGGCCGAAAATGTCTATGCCGGAACAGCCATGGGGCGCCGCGCCGCATACATGTACGGAGCGGCGCTACCCCGCGGACCGCAGGGCGCCATCGGCGCCGGTCTCGGACAGTCGACGTCCACCGGTACGCCCACCCTGATCCTCCCGACCATCGACATCTCCGAGACCGGCCACACGGAGGTGGTCGACGGTGTCACCATCGAGTTCCAGATGACGCCGGGCACCGAAGCGCCCGCCGAGATGAACTTCTACTTTCCGCAGATGCGTGCCCTGTGCATGGCCGAGAACGCCACTCACACAATGCATAACCTGCTGACGCTCCGCGGCGCCCTGGTCCGCGACCCGCACGTGTGGTCGAAGTACCTCACCGAGGCGATCACCCGGTTCGCAAGTCGGTCCGACGTGCTGTTCGCCTCGCACCACTGGCCTACCTGGGGCACCGATGAGCTCACCGAATTCCTTGCTCAGCAACGTGATCTGTACGGGTACCTGCACGATCAGACGCTTCGAGCACTCAATCAGGGTCAGACCGGACTCGAGATCGCCGAGAACATCCAGCTCCCTCCGGCGCTGGAGAACGCGTGGCACACCCACGGTTACTACGGATCGGTCAGCCACAACGTCAAGGCCATCTATCAGCGGTACATGGGCTGGTTCGACGGTAATCCCGCACATTTGTGGGAGCATCCGCCGGTCGAATCCGCCAAGCGCCACGTGGAGTACATGGGTGGTGCCGACTCGGTGATCTCCAAGGCACGCAAATCGTTCGACGACGGCGATTTCCGGTTCGCGGCCACGGCGTTGAACTACGTGATCTTCGCCGAGCCGGACAATGCCGAGGCCAAGGCACTGCAGGCAGACACGCTCGAGCAACTCGGCTACGGATCGGAGAACGGTACCTGGCGCAACTTCTTCTTGACGGGTGCCTACGAGTTGCGCAACGGGTCGGTGGGTACGCCGACGACCGCCGCCGCACCCGACATCGTGGGCGCGCTGTCGGTCGAGCAGCTCTTCGATGCGGTGGCCCTGCGGGTGAATGGTCCCGCCGCATGGGATGCCCGAATCACCCTGGATTGGCGCATCACCGACGAGGACATCGTGCATCGAACCGAGTTGCGCAATGGCGTTCTGGTGCATCACGACGTCGACGCGGACACGCCGGGTGCCGATGTCACCCTCAGCCTGGATAGGCTCACTCTGCTGGGCATCGTCCTCGGTGGCGCCGACCCCGCCAAGGCCGTCGCCGACGGTGCGGTCGACGTCGATGGAGACGGATCGACGTTCGCCGAACTCGCCGGCTACCTGGACTCACCCGATCCGGATTTCGCGATCGTCACGCCCTGACCCGAGTAGGGACGCGACGTCAAGGCAAGGGGATCTCAGCCGAGCGCCGAGATCCCCTTTCCGATCAGCACGACACCGATCACCAGGATCAGCGTGGCCATGATGGTCTTGTTGTTGGCCTCGAGCCATTCCTTGAGACGGTCGAGGGGGCCACGGAGAGCGTCAGCGGCCACCTGGTAGGCGATGACCGGGATCAACACCGTCGACGCGGCGATGAGGACGAAAACGACAACGGCGATCGACGTCGACGCGCCGCTCAACTCGGCACCACCGATCGTGACGCCGGCGCCGGCAGACATGATCAGGTTCTTCGGATTGATCGCGGCGAGTGCGAAACCCAGGCCGAGGGCGGTCAGCGGTTTCATCTCGTCCACGGCGCTCATCCACTTCGGCGTCGACTGCGCACCCGAACGGGCGCGCCATTCGCGGATTCCCTCTGCCAAGAGCAGGATGCCAAGCCCCAGCTTGATCCACCCGGCGGCATCGGAGCCACTGCTCGCGCCCCCGCCCAACAAGACGAATATCACTGTGGCAATGACGATTCCGGCGACCCACCCGAGTGCGAAACCGACGCTGGTGGTGCGTGCGTGCTTACCGAGGAGCATCAGGATGGCGCCGATGATCGGAATCGGCGAGATGGCCACGCCGACCGCCAGCGGCAGCAGTTCTCCGATGACTGGGCCCACTTCGTCTCCCTACCTCAAACGACGCGTATCGCCGCACGTCCTCGGTCACCCTCGCAGGCCAACAGCAGGCTGGCAAGACATCGACTCGACCGCGCCTGGAATTCACCCGCAGCGGGTGACTGTCATGGGATGTGCTCGTCGTGCCTGCACCCTACGCTGACAGCGTGGCCTCCTGGCTGACCCGCATTCGACGTCCACGTCTCGCGCGCCCGACCACCTCGGACGCCGCCTCCGGTTTGGTGACCGCGCTGTTCTCGATTCCCGAGGGCATGGCGTATGCGGCCATCGGTGGTTTCAATCCGGTGGCCGGCCTGTATTCCGGGATGCTGCCGACGCTCGTCGGATCGATGCTCAGCCGGACCGTCCTGATGGTGACGACCCTGACAAGCGCCATCGCCTTGTCGGCGCAGAGCGTGCTGGCGTCGGCTGGTCTCGATGCCGGCGACGTCGGCAACCTTGCGATGCTGACCCTTCTGGTCGGGGCGTTCATGCTGATCCTCGGCCTGCTGAAGGTCGGCGCGATCATGGATTTCGTATCGAGCGCGGTGATGACCGGTTTCACCGTCGGCATTGCCATTCAGATTGTCGCCGGCGCCATCAAGGACGTCACCGGCTACACCCCCGATGTCCACAACACCGTCATGAAGTTCGTCGACGCGCTTGCACACATCGCGTCGTGGTCCGTGGCGGCGGTGCTCGTGGCCGTGGCAACGATTGCGGTGTGGGCGATCTCCCGATTCGTTCGGCCGCTACGTCCGTTCGCCACGTTGATCGCGTTGCTCGTTGTCACGGTGGTCACCGCCGTGATCGGTACCGATGTCGAGACCGTCGGCAACATCGCCTCGGTGCCCAACGAATTGCCACCGTTCACCCTCCCCGATGTGAGTGCGGCGCCGCATCTTCTTCTGGGGGCGTTCGCGATTGCGTTGGTCGCTCTGGCCCAGGCGGCCGGGATCTCGGCTGCGGTGCCGAACCCGGATGGCACACGGCCCGATGCCTCCGGCGACTTCTCCGCACAGGGCACGGCGAATGTGGTGGGCTCGTTGTTCGGGGCGCTGCCGACCGGTGGATCGTTGTCACGCACCGGAGTTGCCGTCTCAGCGGGTGCTCAGACCCGATGGGCGGGGATGTTCGCCGGCGTGTGGCTGATCCTGCTCGTGCTGATCGCGGGATCGGCGGCCCAGGTCATCCCGATGGCGGTGATCGGCGCGCTGCTCATCGTGATCGGACTCGAGCTGATCGAGGGACGGTGGGATGACATCCGCCTGGTGTTCCGGAGTGCACCGCTCAGTGCTGCCGCCCTGCTCGTCACCCTGGTGGCGACCACCCAGATTCCGCTGCAGAATGCCATCCTGCTGGGAGCCGTCCTTTCGCTGATCGTGTTCTGTGTGCAGGCTGCGCGCGCGGCGAGTCTCGTGACGCTCCGCCCGTCCGGTTCCCGCTGGGAAGTCGCCCCGGTCCCCGATGTCCTACCTGCCGAGCAGGTTACGGTGCTGCACTACTCGGGATCGTCACTGTTTGCCGAGGTACCACGGGTGTCGTCCGAGTGGCCGGCGATGGACGACGATTCGATGCGTTGCGTGGTGATCCTGAGCGTGCGCACCCTCCCCGACGTGCCATCGGCGACCGTTCTCAAACTGCTCATCGCACGGGCGAAGGAGATCCGGGAACGACACGGACGATTCATGATCGCCGGGGTCGGCCCCGAGATGCGGCGCCGATTCGACCGGACCGGTGTGACCGCACTGATCGGGGAAGACAACATCGTCATGTCCACCGACGTCGTCTTCGGAGCACTGGACCTCGCGTACGCCGAAGGCAGACGTTGGCTGGATGCACAGTCCACCGACTGAGCCAGTGCCTCAGGCCAGTTCGGCGATTCCGTTGCCGATCAGCACCACACCGATGATCAGGGTCAGCGTCGCCAGTATCGCTGCGGCGTTGCTTTCCAGCCACTTCTCGACGTGACGGAGAATGCCGCTGATCGACTCGGTGAAGATTCGGTAGGCGACCACCGGGATCACCACGGACGAGGATGCGATCACGGTGAAGCCGGCGATCACCAGAGCGGACGAGGCGATGGACAAGGGCGCCCCACCGACGAGTATGCCGGCAGCAATGCAGAGCAACAGATTCTTGGGATTCATCGCTGCGAGAACGAATCCCAGGGCAGTTCCCGCGGCCGGTCGCATGCCGTCCACCGCGGACAACCATGTCTGAATCCCTTCGGATTTTCTGCGGCGCAGCCACTGACGCACACCCTCGAGGAACAGCACGACACCGAGGACCACCTGAATCCATGCGATGGCGGTGGCGCCGGCACGGGCGACCTCTCCGACGACGACGAACAACGTCATGGCCACAACAATGCCCACAACCCAGCCGAACGCATACCCGACACTCGTGGTGCGTGCGTGCCGACCGAGCAGCATGAGGATCACCCCGATGATCGGCACCGGCGACACAGCAACCGCCATCGCCAACGGCGCAACACTGCCGATCACCTCACCCATACACGCCACTCCCCGTCGCTCTCGGGACAGGGTCGACCATCTGGCGGCTTTCGGCAACACCGAAAACACAAAAACCGAGATGACGGAAGGTGCGAGCCACAAACATCGTCTGACCAGACGACACGAGTGCGCCTGCGCCGCGGGATCACGGCGTGCCGAGGGCGCCTTGGACCTCGTTGCTTGGACCTCGTTGACAGCGCTCGCCCGCTCACCGACAGTGGTCTGGATCACGACTCCGCCGCTTGTGATTTCGCTGATGTGCTCCGGATTTCGTTGACAGCGATCATATTCCGGCGCCCCCGGCTCCGGTCGGGACCGCCGCGATACCGCGACAACTCCACAGTGAAACAGGAACACCGCGATGACGTGTCACCTGCTCGACGGTTTTCCTGCCGGAATGGCGCGCAGCACACGGTACGTCGGCGGGTGATCGGTTCAGCCGAGGGTGATGGCGTCCAACCGCTCCTTGATGAACTCGCCGGCAACCACCGGCGGACGGCCCGAGTCGCGGCTGATCGGCTCGCCAAGCGGGGTGACGACGGCGTCGTGGTCGAGTTCGTAGAAGAAGATCAGCGACACCAGATCCTCCTCGGGTGCGTCGGCCTGCGGTGGCAGCACACGGTGACGTCCCGCCGGCCATCGGCCGCCCGACCAGTACTCGAGTAGGTCACCGATGTTGATGGTCAGCGCATCCGGACTGTAAGGTGCGTCCGCCCAACCGCTCTCGTCGCTGAACACCTGCAGACCACCGGCACCCGGCTCGCGATCGAGGACGGTGACCGTACCGAAGTCGGTGTGGGGCCCGATGCGGAACTGTCCCGGTTCGGGTTCACCCACATCGGTCATCGGCGGATAGTGATTGATGTTCGACGTCCACGTCGCATTGGCAGCCAGCCCCGCGAACGGATTCTCCTCACCGTCCAACCCCAGAGCCGACGCCATCAAGGCCAGCAGCTCATCCGACAGTGACTTCATCTGAGTTGTCCACGCGGTGAACAGTTCTCGCAGTTGAGGCGCTTCCTTCGGCCACACATCCGGGGCGAACCAGAAGTCATCGACCTCCGGAATCCCGACCCGGGTCTGCGCTCCCGAGTTGTAAGTTTCCTTCAGGTCCGGCGGCGTCTCGGTGCCCTCCGAGTAGCCGTTCGCCTCAAGCCCAGGACCGATCCAACCCCGGCCGCCGACACCAACCGCGTACTGCTGTTTGATGTCCGCGGAAAGGGCAAAGAACTCGCGTGCAGCGCTGCGCAATTCGCGCGGTAGCGCCGGGTCGACACCGTGCCCGGTCACCAACAGGAAACCGGCCTTCTGCAACGACTCGTCGACGGCGGCACACACTTGTTCCGCAGCGGCACCGCCGGATCGCCACAGAGACAGATCCACCGTCAGGATCGGACTGTCGGCAGCCGTGGTCGACGAGGACGTACCAGGTGTGGCGGTCATCGCTCGTCTCCGTCGTCATCCCGGTCATCGGCCACTCCGATGTCCTCATTCCACAGCCGGGGATTCCCGGCGATGAAGTCGGTCATCATCGACACGCAACGATCGTCGTCGACGAGAACGACGTTCACGCCGAGGTCGGCCAGCCACGCCTCGCCACCTGCGAAGGTCCTGTTCTCGCCGATCACCACCGTCCCGATGCCGAATTGCCGGATCAATCCGCTGCAGTACCAGCAGGGCGCGAGTGTGGTGACCATGATCGTCGACGAATAGTCGCGTTGACGCCCAGCGGCGCGGAAGGCGTCGGTCTCTCCGTGCACCGACGGATCGTCATGCTGGACGCGCCTGTTACGCCCCTCACCGAGGAGGGTGCCGTCGGCGGAGAACAAGGCGGCCCCGATCGGGATACCCCCCTCCGCCAGGCCGGCTCGCGCTTGCCGAAAGGCCACGTCAAGGAGAGTCGCCGGATCGAGTCCCGCGGCGACGGTCGGGGCGGAGGTGGACATGACCTCGAGACTGCCGCCGACAGCCACCGACCTCAACCGACAATTCGTCCGGTCGCGAACCTCCGTGGGAGTGCATATCGTCCTCCCATGCCCGCAACATCCACCACACCACCGACCCTGCGTCAGGTCATCGATCGGCATCTCGACCGCGCGGACCCGCGGGTTCTGACCGCACATGATCGCCTCGACACGGCGGTCACCTGGGTGCACTCGAGCGAGATCTTCGAGATCGGGCCGCTGCTGGCGGGTGGCGAACTCCTGTTGACCACCGGGTTGGGTCTCGCCGGACTCGATGCCGGCACGCGTCGGCACTACGTCCGCGACCTCGCCGACCGCGGGGTCGCGGGCCTTGCGTTCGAGATCGGGCGCACCTTCGACGCGATCCCCGAGGAGATGATCCGGGAAGGGTCGGCCGCGCACCTGCCCATTGTGGAGTTGCGCCGGGTGGTGCCGTTCATCGAGGTCTGCCGGACCGCCAACACCGCGATCGTGTCCGACGAGGTGACCGACCTCCGGCTACGCAGCGAACTCGACGCACTGCTGCACGACGACCTCACCGCCCCTGGCGCCACCGCCGCGATGATCGATCACATTGCCGCTGCAACGCGCTGCCCGATCGTGCTGGTGGGTTCCGGCGGAGCGCTCATCTCCACTCACGGCGTCGACGAGGATCGCGCGGCCTGGCGGGCCGTCGACACGGCGGTCGCCTCGACGCCGATCCTGGTGCGCGGCCGCGAGATCGGTCGCCTGTACGCGGGCACCGCCCCGGCCGCATCGTCCGCGGCGAGTATCGACCTGCTGTTGCGCACCGGCGCGGGACCGTTGGCCGCGGTCCTCACCCGATCCGGCGCCAACAGATCATCGCTGGGCGCCCGACTGATCACCGACCTCGTCGGACGCCATCCGCTGCGTCGCGCGGATCTGCTTGCACGCCTGCATGGTTCCGGATTGGCGGTGTCGGACACAACGGTCCTGGTGCCCGTCGCGGCGCACTCCCCCGATTCACGGATGGCCGACGCGGCTCTCACGCGCGCGGCATCGCGCCTGAGTGGTCTGATCCACGCCACCGTGGACGCCACCACCTACGCACTCGTCGCCGCATCGGCCGACACCACCGATCCCGTCACGCAGGTACGCGAGGCGTTGATCGAGGGCGGCTCCCAGGTCGTCCGATTCGAGGCGGTGGTCGGCGACGGGCATCCCGTCCACGGCACCGGATCCGGATCCGGACCGGCCTCGACGCTCTCCGACGCACTGCACACGTGTTCGGAAAGACTGGACATGGCAGGTGATCTCCGACGAATCCACGGAGTGGTGGCCGGTCGTGAACTGCTCGTCGAGTCGACGGCCCGGTCATTGCCGACACCCCTGCGGGACGAACTCCTCGGTCTCATCGCGCCGCTGACCACTCACGATGCGGCGACGTCGGCGCAACTGGTGACCACACTCGACGTCCACCTCCGGCACGGATGCAGCGCCACCCGCTCCGCGGAGGAACTGCACATCGGCAGGCAGAGCTTGTACCAACGACTGGATCGCATTCGTGGGCTCCTCGGCTTCGATCCGACCGCTCCGGCGATCTACGGATCGATGTTGTTGGCCATCAGCACCTTTCAGGCCGACAGCGTCCGGCCCTGAGGTCGCCGGGCCCACCCGGGAGCCCACCCCATGGAACGGGGCCTCCCCGACGGCATGCCGGTCATCGAGGAGGCCCCGGGCTCGGATGCCGCGGTCAGGTGTACTGCCGCTGCGAGGCCTCGACGCGAGACCGGGCCAGGATCACATACCCCACGAATGCGATCACGAATCCGACGAATGCGCCGATGTCTCCGAGTTCGGGGACCGCGCGGACGACGTAGCCGACGAAGCGTTCCTGGTTGCAGAACAGCAGCACCGACACGACGAGCGCGATGACGAAGGCGGCGACGCCTCCCCAGTTCGTGTACTTGCGGTCGTACAGCAGCGCCAACGGTGGCGGGTCACGCCGCAGGAAACGGTCGGCGAACACCACACCGAGCCACGGTCCGATCCAGTACGCGACGAGCAGCAGGAACGCCTCATACGATGCGGCCGCATCCGCCAGCGCCCACCAGGCGACCAGGAAGCCGACGATGCCGAAGAACACCGACACCAGGGCACGCTGCGCGTTCATCGGCAGCTTGAAGCCCATCGTCACGAAGGCCATCGCACCGGAGTAGACGTTGATGGCGTTGGCCGCAACGGCACCGACCGCGATGGCCAGGAGCGTCAGATTCGCGATGGCGCCGGGGAAGTGGGAGGTGAAGGCCTCGGTCGGGTTGTCCGAGGTGGGTGCGCCGATGGTCATCGACGCCGCGCCCACCACCATGAGAACGGTGCACGACAGGAACAGACCCGCCGACGCGAACAGTCCGGTCTGGGCCTTGGACACCGTCGGCGGCAGGTACCGGGTGTAGTCAGCGGCGTACGGCGTCCAGCCGGCGGTGTAGCCGAATGCGGCGCCCATCGTCAGGAAGAAACCCGCGATCGAGAATCCGCCGTCGGCCGCCGGTGCCGACAGGTGCGACTTGCTGAAGATGATGACCGCACCGATCAGGAAGATCACCGCGAGCACCGGGGCGGCGAGACGTTCGAAACGCTGCACCAGGTTGTGGCCGAAGAACGCGAACGCGGTCTGCGCCACCACGATGACGATGAGTCCGACCAGCGGGGTCAGGCCGAACAGCGTCGACAGGGCGAAGGCGCCGCTGACACTGTTGGTGGCGAACCAGCCGACACCGCACATGACGGCCATGAAGGTGGCCGGGAGGATGTTGCCGTTGTGACCGAAACTCAAGCGGCCCAACACCATCTGCGGCACCCCGTGCAGCGGCCCCTCGGCCGACAGCAGGAAGTGGGCGACGGCACTGAGCATATTGCCGATCACGATGGCCGCGACCGCCTGCCAGAACGACAACCCGAAGTAGGCGACGGAGATGACACCGACGAAGATCGTCGCGAACTCCAGGTTCGGGGCGGTCCACGTCCAGAACAGGCCGCGCGGCTTGCCGTGGCGGGCCTCGAGCGGGATCGGTTCGTTGCCGCCGGGCTCGACCGCGAGGACCTTGGTGCCGTAGCCGAGGGCGGCCGTGTCGTCGACGGTGTCGGTGGGTGAAGCAGTCATGGCGACACTGTGCTGTGCCCGCCGCCGACCGGCAAGCGACGAAGTGTCAGCTGGGCGGACCCCACGAGGTGACACTTCGCCCATCGCCGGCCGGCGTCGGCCATCGCCATCGGGATCGCAATCGGCTCAGCGAACCGTGACGACCGTGTGCGCCGCCGCGTCGCCGAGGATCTTGTGCAGGTTCCAGATCGGCCGATGCGATTCGAACTGCGTCTCGTAGGGCACCTTCATGGTCGCGACCAGGTCGGACCAGTGGTTGGTCACCATGTTCTGGTAGCGGGGCAGCAGTTCGGTGGTCACGTACTTCCACCGCAGGTCGAACACCGACCAGTCCCAGTTGGCGATGGGCGTCTGCACGCTCAGGGTGCGTCCGTCGGCGAGCTCGGTGGTGTAGGTGAACGGGATGAAGTTGCGCAGCGCCGGCACACCCGCGATGGACGGCGATCCGGCGAGTGTCATCGCGTAGGTCAGGGCGGCGCCGACGCCGTCGGCCTTGCGGTAGTTGCGGACGTTGTCGAACTGCCAGCCGACGACGTTGAACTGTTCCCGACGGAGCAGCGTCGCGTTGCCCTGCGCGACGCGGGATGCGTCACCGGAGTCGATGTCGTTCCACGCGGCGAGAACGGAGTCGTCGATCAGTCCGGCGCGGTGCAGTTCCTCGATGCCGGCGATGCCGTTGCGCACGTACGCCATGTGCAGGGGCATCAGGTCGGTGAAGATCGCCTTCTGCATGACGAGGATCTGCTTGGCGAACCAGTCGAGGTCGGCGGGGGTGATCTTGTCGGCGGAGTAGGCCAGGGTCTGCAACCCCTCCGGGAAGATCCCGAGGAAGCCCGGTCCCGCGACATCGGTTGTCGCCTCGACGATCTGGGCGGCCAGCGGTTGCAGCTGCGAGATCCCGTAGACGTCACCGAGCAGCACCACGTCGGCGATGCCACCGCCGAAGTCGGCGCCGACGAGGCCGGCCATCCCCGACCACTGCAGATTCTTGTGCGCGATCTGCAGGTCCTCGTACAGCCGGTAGGACTTGATCATGTTGCCGCGCATGGCGTGGAAGCCCTTCTGCGGATCCCATGCGGCCAGGTCGATCCCGGCGGTCGACGTGGCCTGCACGAGCCGCCACTGAAAGAGCAACGCGGCGTAGCGCTTCGGGTCGATACCCGACGAACGTGCCTGCGTGATAAGCGAATTCAGGGCTGCGATGTCGGTGGGTAATGCGGGGTTGACGCCACCGGCGGACTTGTCGGCGAACCGATTGGTCAGCGGGAGATCGAGATAGCGGTCGAGGTCGGCGGCGTGCGCCGGACCACTGGCAAGTGGCGCCCCCACCACCGCGATGATGACCGCCAGAATGAGCCCGATGACCGAGCGTCGAGTGATCGACATATGGTTCCCGCCCCTGCTTCGCCCCGACCGTCGCACGGTCGCGACGTGACGGCGCGAAACTTACCGAGGAGTAGATAACTCGGCAACCGACGACCCGTTCGCACCATCACCGAGATCTGCGCAGGTCAGAGGCCAGAAACCACCATCCTCACCACCTGAGAGCCACATAAGTGTGATGAGACTAACAGAACCATTCGTCTCACGGGGTCGTCCTCGGATCACACCGGCACTTCGCCACCCCGTCGGACGCACTGAACGATGCCGCCTTACGGATTCGCGACGAGAGGTGATCCGGTCACTCCACGATGACCACATGCAGGGTCCGTGGGCCATGCACACCCTCGACCCGGTCCAACTCGATGTCGCTGGTCGCACTCGGCCCGCTGATCCAGGTCTGCGGCCGACCGGCAGCACCGTCGGCAATCAGTCGGGCGACCGCCTCGGGTACGTCGGTGACGATCTGGGCCGCATCGACGATGCACACATGCACGTCGGGCACCAGCGATACCGCTCTCCGCCCCTGGCCCGCACCGTGATCGAGGACGATGGTGCCGGTGTTGGCGATACCGACGGCGGCGGTGGTCACCACCGCCCCGATCCGATCCAACTCGGCCGGCGAGAGCTCGTCGTCGTCGCGCCACGCGATGTCGATGGCCAGCCGCTCGCGCAGATCGTCATCGGCCAGGACCGATCCACCCACCCCGTCCAGCGCACGAGCCACGGTGGCCGACAACGCATCTGCGGGTACCCGCTCGACGACGGCCCGATAGTCGGCGACCCGCTCGGCGAACCGTTCGACGGAATCGAGATCGCCCGTGGACACCGCCGCGCCGTAGCCCCAGTCGATCTCGTCGCGCCGCTGCTCCTCGTCGACGTCGGCGATCGCGCGCCGCACCCGGCCCAGGATGTCCTCGCGCGCACTCATTCCCGACCCGCCTCGCCGGTGTCACCGGTTCCGTTGGCCTCACCAGTTCCGTTGGCACAGTTCGCTTTCCACCAGTCCCGGAAGGATTCGGCGGGCGGGACGGGTACGTCGCGGGCCGAACTCCAGCCCGACAACGGCCAGGGCAGCGCGCCGATCGAGGTGCGCTTGCCGAAGAACCGGTGACTCGTCGTCGCCGCCTTCTGGGCCGCTTCGAGTCGCCGGTGATCGGCGAAGGTCCACGCCATCGCCTTCATCGCGGCGGCCTCGGCGCTCGGCAGTCCGCCACGCTTCTCGTCGACGACCCGAGTGCGTAAGTGCACCAGGATGTCCGGAATGTCGATACGTACCGGGCAGACGTCGAAGCAGGCACCGCACAGGCTCGACGCGAACGGCAGCGACTGGTCGACCTTGGACGAGGTGCCGCGCAGTTGTGGGGTCAGGATCGCCCCGATCGGCCCCGGGTACACCGACCCGTAGGCGTGTCCACCGGCCCGCTCATACACCGGGCAGACGTTGAGGCATGCCGAACATCGGATGCAGCGCAACGCATCTCGTCCCACCTCATCGGCCAGGACGTCGGTGCGGTGATTGTCGAGCAGCACGATGTGCACATTCTGCGGTCCGTCGCCGGGGGTGACACCGGTCCAGATGGAGGTATAGGGATTCTCTCGCTCACCCGTACTCGAGCGCGGGAGCACCTGCAGGAAGACCTCGAGATCGGCCCAGGTCGGCAGGATCTTCTCGATACCCACCACGGAGATCAGCGTCTCCGGCAGGGTCAGACACATCCGACCGTTGCCCTCTGATTCGACGACGACGAGGCTGCCGGTGTCGGCGACCGCGAAGTTGGCCCCGCTGATCCCGACCTTGGCGCGCAGGAACTTCTCCCGCAGATGCAGACGCGCCGCCTCCGCCAGTCGCCTGGGGTCGTCGGTGAGGTCGTCCGGGGCCGGCCGCCCGACCTCCTTCATCCGGCGCAGGAAGATCTCGCGCACCTCACTGCGGTTGCGATGGATGGCCGGCACCAGGATGTGGCTGGGCCAGTCGTCGCCCAGTTGCACGATCAGTTCGGCGAGATCGGTCTCCCACGCATCGATTCCGGCGGCGGCGAGGGCCTCGTTGAGCTCGATCTCCTGGGTCGCCATGGACTTGACCTTGACCACCTCGTCGGCACCGGTGTCGCGCACCAGCTCGACGATGATGCGGTTGGCCTCCTCGGCGTCACGCGCCCAGTGCACGACGGCGCCCGCGGCGGTGGCCTTCTCCTCGAACTCGACCAGGTAGGAGTCGAGGTTGCGCAGCGCACGGTTCTTGATCGCCTCGGCGGCCAGCCGCAACTGTTCCCAGTTGTCGAGTTCGCCGACGACGCCGGCCCGCTTCTCGCGGATGATCCCGGTGGCGTGGGCCAGATTCCGACGCTGCGTGGTGTTGGCGAGCTCGGCGCGCGCCGCCGCCGGGAACTTCGGCATCCCGACGAACGTGCGGGTCACCCCGACGTGCGGATGCTGCGACGGGCGGGTATGCGGTGTGGTCGTACTCATGCCGGGCGCCGATCGGTCGAGGCGAGCACCTCGGCGAGATGCATCATGCGGATACCCGCGCGTTCCCGGTTGAGCAGCCCACCGATGTGGGCGAGACACGAATTGTCGCCGGCGACAAGCACTTCGGCGTGAGTCTCCTTGACGTGCGCGGACTTGTCCGATCCCATGGCCACCGAGGTGTCGGCATTCTTCATCGCGAACGTGCCACCGAAGCCGCAACACTGTTCGGCCGCAGGTAGTTCCACCAGATCGATACCCCCGACCGCGCGGAGCAGTTGCAGCGGCTTGTCGCCGACCCGCAGCATCCGCAGCGAATGACATGTCGGGTGGTAGGTGACCCGGTGCGGGAAGTAGGCGCCGACGTCGGTGACGCCGAGGACGTCGACGAGGAACTCGCTGAGTTCGTAGACCTTCGGCGTGTAGGCCGCGACCGCCGAGATCAGGGTCGGATCGCCCGAGCGTTTCGCGAGATCGGGATGCTGGTGGCGTACCGACCCGATGCACGACGCCGACGGCGCCACCACCGCGTCGTAATCCCCGAAGACATCGGCGAACTGCCGGACACCGGGGATGGCCTCGTCGGCGTAGCCGGTGTTGGTGAACATCTGCCCGCAGCAGGTCTGCTCGACGGGGAACTCGACGGTCACGCCGAGCCGCTCGAGGAGCAGGACCGTGGCACGCGGCGTGCCCGGCCACATCGTGTCGTTGAAGCAGGTGGCCAGCAGCGCGACCCTCATGAGGCGGGCACCGATGTGATCGGTCGGTGCAGGCGGGGCAACCGATGGCCGTGTGGGGCGACGGGCAGGTTCATGAGACTCCGTATCGTGGGCCGGCGAACGGGGTTGAGGTGATCGGACCACACGTGGTCCGACCCCACGACCGTACGCCCGTTGGTGTCCGCCGGTGGCCGTTGCGGAATCGGGAGGGTGGCGCCGATCCTGACGCGACGCCACACGAGACACCGCACGATTCGGCGTGGTCGAGGAGAATTCGCCGTTCGCCGGGACAAACCGCGGCCGCTGATGCATAGTTGATCGAACGATCAGTTGACCGCTCGGTCAACTCTGACGGACACCGGCCCGCGGCGGAGACGCGGGGGGACGTGAATCGGGGGGATTCGGATGCGTCGGATGACGTTCGACCAGCGTCGCGCCGAGCTGATCGACGCCGCGATCCGGGTGATTGCGCGCGACGGTCTGGCCGCAGCGACGACCCGCGCCATCGTCGGTGAGGCCGGAATGCCGCAGGGCTCGCTGTTCTACATCTTCTCCTCCCGCGACGCACTGATCAGTGCGGTGATCGAGGAGATCACCACCACCGAACGCCGCGGCGCGTTGCTCAGCGTCGAGATGTCCGCACCCGATCGCGGCCTCCATGAGGTCCTGGCCGCGGCGATGGACGCCTACCTGCGTCTACTGCAAAGCAACCCGGACCGCGAACTGGCCCTGCTCGAGGTGGCGGCGCACGCGATGCGGCACGATCCGCCGGCCGCACACCGCCAGTGGCAGACCTACCGGGCCACCGTCGCCGAGGCCTTGTCCTTCATCGCCGACACCATGTCGATGCGGTGGACGCTGCCCGTCACCGACCTGGCACACATGGTGACGTCCGCTCTCGACGGGCTGACGTTGTCCTGGCTGACCGACCGCGACGGTGACGCAGCGCGGCGTCACATCGACCTGCTGGCCGGTACCTTCGCCGCACTCGCGGTATCCGAGCACAACCCGGTCTCCGCGACCGGCGCGTCACCACAGGGGGAAACAGTATGACCGACCAGTTCTCGCACACCGAGCGGGACCGCCGCGACCGGGACCATCCCGGCGTCACCCGGCGCGGATTCCTCGGCGGTGCCGCGGCAGTCGGCGCGAGTGCCATCGGGCTGGCGGCCACCACCGCCACCTCCGTCACCGGCGCCGGTGCCGCACACGCCGTACCGTCGGGTGGCGGGTATCTCGTCGGCGCCGGGCGGGGGGATATCACCGGCGTCATCGCCGGCCAGGGCATGATGGGCTACTCCGACCTCGAGCAGGTGGCCACCGGTCTGCTACAACGCGTATGGGCGCGCGCCTACATCATCGCCGACGCGGCGACCGGCAAGCGGGTGGTGTTCGTCAACGCCGACCTCGCCCTCATCTTCGAATCCCACCGCGTGGGCGTGATGAGGGAACTGCGCAAGCGGTTCGGCTCCACCTACACCGACGAGAACGTCAACCTCAACGCCACCCACAACCACAACTCGTGTGGCGGGACCGCCTGGGACTACGCGTATGTCCTTGCCGCGCTGGGCCATCGGGAGAATTCGTATCGCGCCGAGATCGACGGGATCGTCGAGGCCATCGTCGCCGCACACCGATCGCTGGCGCCGGGGACCCTCGAGATCGGTCACAGTGAACTGCACAATGCCAGCGCCAACCGGTCGCTGGATGCGTTCACGAACAACCCGGCACCGGACAAGAATCACTTTCCCGAACACATCGACCCGCAGGTGACCGGACTGCGACTTCGGCAGGGCGGCAACGTCATCGGCGAGATCACCTGGTTCGCCACCCACGGCACGTCGCTGACCGATGCCAATACCCTGATCTCCACCGACAACAAGGGGTATGCCTCCTATCTGGCCGAGAGCCGTAATCCCGGTGTGGTGGCGTCCTTCCCGCAGACCAACGCCGGTGATATGACGCCGAATCTGTGGCTGCGCAAGATGAATCCGGGTGGACCGACCGATGATCGGCGGGCCAACTGCGCGATCATCGGCGAACGGCAGTTCCAGGCCGGGCAGCGCGCCCTCGGTTCGGCCCGAACCCTGCGCGGTGGAATCGATTACGCCTACCGTTTCATCAACATGGCCGATGTGCACATCGACGGTCACTACACCCCCGACGGGCGTGCGGCCCGGACCACGCCCGCGATCATGGGCGCCGGGGCCGCGGCGACCAGCACCGAGGACAACACCCGCAGTCAGCTGAGCTTCCTGCACGAGGGCATGGTGTTGCCGTTCGCGTGGGCACTGGGCATCGACACGAATGTCACGCCACCGGAGTGGGCGCAGCAGATCCAGGCACCCAAGTTCGACCTCTTCCCGCTCGGCTATCTGCCGCCGCGACCCTGGATCCAGGAGACCCTGCCGATCCAGCTGATCCGCATCGGCGATCTCGTGCTGGCCGCCGGGCCGGCCGAGTTCACCATCGTGGCCGGCCTGCGCATCCGCCGGATCGTCGCCGACGCCCTGCGTGTTCCCCTGGAAAATGTGCTGCTGCAGGGATATTCGAATGGCTACAGCCAGTATGTGACCACCCCGGAGGAGTACCTCTCCCAGCAGTACGAGGGCGGGGAGACACTCTTCGGCCGCTTCACCCTGTGCGCCTACATGCAGGAGTTCGACCGACTCGCCCACGCGATGGCCGCCGGTCGCACCCTCGGGGCCGGTCCGCGTCCGGCCGACACCAGCGGACTGCAACCCGATCTGCTCGGCGGCGTGCCCGCCGACACCCCGGTACGCGGCACGACCTTCGGTGCCGTCACCGCCGCACCGAAGTCGACATATACGGCGGGACAGACGATGTCGGTGACCTTCTCCGGGGCCCATCCCCGCAACAAGGTGCATCGCACCCGCGCCGACGGCAGCCGCCCCACCGACGGGTACTACGTCATCGAGCGCTTCGACGGTGGCCGCTGGGTGACCGCCGAGGACGACAACAACTGGAACAGCGAACTGAACTGGGCCCGGCCGGCCGGGGACGACTCGGCGTCGACCGTGACGATCGTCTGGCGAATCCCGCAGGGTACCAGCGGACGTCACCGTATCCGGTACTTCGGTGATGCGAAAACTGCTGCCGGGCAGATGAAATCGTTCGTGGGAGTCAGTCCGGCCTTCGAGGTGGGCTGAGCAGCTGGTCGACCCGGAAGTCGATGAGGGTGCGCATCCGCAACGCGGTGCTGCTGCGTTGCACACCCTCGATGCCGAGGATGACCCCGGCCACCCGATACAGGTCGTCGGCGTCGCGTGCCACCACCTGGATCAGCAGATCGGTGTCGCCGGTCAGGCCGTGCACTTCGATCACCTCGGGGATCCGGGCGAGCGCGGTGGACACCTGCGCGAGTTGGCGCTGCGTCACCTCGGTGAAGACGTAGGCGCTGATCGGGTATCCGAGGGATTCGGGGTCGATACGCCGATCGAATCCCCGCAGTGCCTCGGCCTCGTCCCATCGCGCCATCCGTGCCTGGACGGTGTTGCGTGAGAGGCCGGTCAGTTCGGCGAGCGCGCTCGTCGTCGCACGCGGCGCCCGGATCAGCGCCCGCAGGATACCCCGATCGGTGCCGTCGAACCGGAATACCTTGGGCACTCTGATCACCTCGCATCACCGCTGACGTCATCCGGTTGGCATTTTGCACAATCCCCCTCGAAACTCTGACACAAAGGCGGCGGCCGACGCCAGACTGTGGATCATTCTGCATCACCGGGAGGAACAGGCGATGACCACCAGTTCGGCGCCGGACACCGACGTCACATGCGAGCGCGACGACGTCCTCGAGGAGATCGCAGCGCGCGTGCTGTGGACCTCGACGGCCATCGTCCATCACGCCAACCGGATTCGGCCCAACCCGTCGGGGCTCAAAGTGGGCGGCCATCAGGCGTCGTGCGCCTCGATGGTGTCGATCATGACCGAACTGTGGTTCGAGCAGCTCCGCTCCGGCGATCGGGTGTCGGTGAAACCGCATGCCGCACCGGTGCTGCACGCCATCAATTACCTGCTGGGCGACCTCGAGGCCGAGTACCTCACCCGGCTGCGGGAGTTCGGTGGTCTGCAGAGCTACCCGAGCCGGACCAAAGATCCAGACACCGTGGACTATTCGACGGGGTCGGTCGGTATCGGTGCCACCGCACCCATCTGGGGTGCCATCGCCCGCCGGTATGTGACGACCGCCTTCGGCACCGGCGGAACAGGCCGGCAGTACTCCCTGGTCGGTGATGCCGAACTCGACGAAGGCGCGGTCTGGGAGGCGATCCTCGACTCGTCGGTGGCCGAACTCGGTGAGATCGTATGGATCGTCGACATGAACCGGCAGTCGCTCGATCGTGTGGTCCCCAACATCGCCGTCCCGCGTCTGGAGGCGATGTTTGCCGCAGCCGGCTGGCAGGTGATCACCGTGCGGTGGGGTCGACTGCTCGAGGACCTCTTCGATCGTCGGGGCGGGGATGCGTTGCGCGCACGGATCACCGCGATGTCCAACCCGGAGTATCAACGCCTGTTGCGGTGTGACGTCGGCGAACTGCGGTCCCGGTTGCCCGGCGACGGGCCCCGCGCGTCCGAGATCGCCGCGCTGATCGCCGATCTCGACGACGCGACCGTCCACGCGGCGATCCGCAACCTCGGCGGTCACGACCTGTCGGCGTTGCGCGCGGCGTTCGACGCGATCGACGACAGCCGCCCCACCGTCGTCATCGCCTACACCGTGAAGGGATATGGCCTACCCACCCAAGGACATCCGCAGAATCATTCGTCGCTGCTGACCGCCGAACAGTTCGACGAGCTGGGAGCGCGGATGGGTGAAAATCCGGCGCAGCCGTGGAATCGGTTCGCCGCGGACTCCGCCGCGGGCCGGCTCTGCGCGGCGAGGGCCGCACGCCTGCGCCGGGAGCCGATCCCGCAGCCCCCGACGTTCACGGTGCCCACCGACATCGGCCGCACGCCGCCGGCGGTGTCGACCACCCAGGCGGCGCTGGGGCGCGCGTTGTTGGATCTGACCCGGCAGGCCCCCGACGTGGCGAAGCGGGTGATCACCGTCAGTCCGGACGTGAGTTCGTCGACCAACCTCGCCGGCTGGCTGAACAAGGTCGGGGTGTGGTCACCCACCGAGCGTCGCGACTGGTTCGACGACGACCGCGAGACCCTGATGCATTGGCGAGAACGTCCCACCGGACAGCACATGGAACTCGGCATCGCCGAAACCAATCTCGTCGGGTTGATCGGTGAGCTCGGCTCGACCTGGAGCCGGTGGGGTGCGCCGCTGCTGCCCATCGGCGTGCTGTACGACCCGTTCGTCGAACGGGCCCTGGAACCATGGTCGTACGGCATCTACGCGGGCGGCCAGTCGATCCTCGTCGGCACCCCGGCCGGGGTCACGCTGGCACCTGAAGGTGGTGCGCACCAATCGATCACGACACCGTCGATCGGTCTGGAACAACCTGGATGCGTCAGCTACGAACCGGCCTTCGCCGTCGACGTCGAATGGACGCTGCTCGATTGCCTGGCACACCTGGGCCGCCCGGGCGGGCGCTCGGCGTATCTGCGGTTGTCCACCCGGCCGGTGCAGCAGGCACTCGCCGACGTGCCGGCCGACCCGTCGGCCCGCGAACGTCGCCGACGCCAGGTGGTCGCCGGCGGATACACATTGCGACACAACGAGAATCCGGTTGTCACCCTCGTTGCCGTCGGCGCGCTGGTCACCGACGCGCTGACCGCCGCGGACCGCCTGGCGCAGATGAACATCACCTGTGATGTCATCGTGATCACCAGTCCGGGAAAGATTTTCGAGGCACTCCAATCACGCCGCGGACAGGGTGACGCACCGACGTGGATTCTCGATCAGATCTTCCCGGCCGACCGCACGACGCCGATGGTGACCGTCCTCGACGGCCATCCACACACCTTGGCGTTCCTCCCGACGATCAATCGTGTCACCTCAATTGCCCTGGGCGTCAGCCAGTTCGGTCAATCCGGGGCCCTCGATGACGTCTATCGGCTGCACGGCATCGACACCGACGCGATGGTGCGGGCCGCACTGGACCTGATCGCCTGAGAGCTCAGGTCTGTTCAGACACCGCGTCACGTTCGGTGGCGTACCGGCGCATCGCCTCGCGTTCCTTGGCGGCATTCGGATAGAACAAGAACACCACCAGCGCGCCAAATCCGACGATCACGATGGCCGCCGCGTAGGCGCGGGTGTCACCGGTGACGAACGCATCGCGGGCCGCGGAGATGATCTGCGTCTCGTACTGTGGGTAGCGCTGTGCCAGATCGGCGGCGCTCGCGAAGGATTTGGTGAGGGCGGTCTGCGTCTGCGCGGTGACCTCGTCGGCGTTGGGGGATCCCTGGATGCTCTCGGCCAGCGCCTTCGCGTAACCGGCGGTGAGGATGGCACCGAGGATGGACTGCATGATGGCACCACCGAGGTCGCGTTGCAGGTCGGAGGTGCTCGACGCCATGCCGGCCCGCGACACCGGCACCGAACCGGTCAGCGAATGCGACGCCGGCGTACCCGCGAAACCCACACCGGCCCCGATCAGGACGTAGGCCGCGATCACCGACCACATCGAGGCGGTGTCACCCCACAGGGTCAGCGAGATCAGCAATCCGCCGATGATGAACCCGTAACCGATGAGCAGAGTGAATCGGGATCCGATGGACTCCACCAGCTTCGCCGACTGCGGCGCGACGACGATCATCGCCGCGGCGGCGGGCAGGGCGAGGGCACCGGCCGCCAGCGTCGAGTAGCCGAGGACGTTCTGCAGGTACTGCTGACCGATGAACATCGCACCCATCAGGGTGCCGAAGACGACGATGCCACCGACCGCGGCGACCCAGAATGTCGGGCGTTTGGCGATGCGGAAATCGTAGAGCGGCACCTTGATTCGCAGTTGTCGCCATACGAAGACCAGAGCGGTGATGGCGGCGACTGCCGCGAGGGTCCACACCGCCGTCGTCATGTCGCCCATCGGGGCGAAGTTGATGGCCAGCACGGTGGCGCCGACGAACACGATCGAGAGCACACCACCGAGGTTGTCGACGGCGACGGCCTGATCACCCCCGTCACGGGGCACCAGGAACCACGCCGAGGCGAGGGCCACCACCGCCAGCGGCAGGGTGACGAGGAAGACCGAATGCCAATCGAACTTCTCCAGCAACGCACCGGACAGGACCGGTCCGGTCGCCGAGATCGCCCCACCGAGCGCCGACCAGGCGGCGATGGCCTTGGTGCGGCGGGCCCCGGTCCACAACGCGGTGATGATCGCCAGCGTCGTCGGATAGGCCAGGCCGGCGGAGATGCCGCCGAGGACACGGGCGCAGAACAGGACGTTGGGGTCGGTCGCGAAACCGGCGATCAACGATGCCGGCAAGGTCAGCACCATGCCGTAGATCAGCAGCCGTTTGCGACCGAACCGGTCGCCGAGGACACCGAAGTACAGCACGGATGCGGCCAGACCGAGCGAGTAGCCCACCGCGATCAGGTTCAGCTGGGTGGAACTGGCGTCGAGTGCCTTGCCGATGTCCGGCAACGCCACATTGGCCACCGCCAGATTGATGTTGGCGACACCGGCGACGAGGATCAACGCCGTCAGCACGAGTCCTGCGCGGTCGGGGGCCGTCCCCTCGTCTTTCACGGTCACATCGGTCGAGGTCACTCGTCCACTCTACGATGCCCCGGCGGTCCCGGGGACGCATCACCGCAGGTCGGGCACAAACTCATCCGGGCGGTATGACCGCCGTCGGGTTCTCGCCCGTCGCGTTCTATCGGTGGGTGAACTTCGGCTCACGCTTCTCGACGAAGGCCGCCATTCCCTCGGTCTGATCGTCGGTGGCGAAGGTCGAGTAGAACAATGCCCGCTCGGCGCGGACTCCCTCGGTGAGGCTCGACTCGAAGGCGCGGTTGACCGCATCCTTGGCCAGTGCGGTGGCGATGGCCGACTTGGCGGCGATGGTCGCGGCGACCTCGAGTGCGGTGTCGAGTGCCTCCTCGGTGGGCACGACGCGGCTGACCAGCCCGAGGCGTTCGGCCTCGTCGACCTTCATCTGCCGGCCGGTCAGCACCATGTCCATCGCCTTGGCCTTGCCGACGGCGCGGGTCAGGCGCTGCGAGCCACCGATACCGGGGATGACACCGAGGTTGATCTCCGGTTGCCCGAAGACCGCGTTCTCGCCGGCGATGATGGTGTCGCACAACATCGCCAGTTCGCAACCACCGCCGAGGGCGTATCCGGTGACAGCGGCGATGATCGGGGTGCGCAGCCGCGACAGTTCGTCCCACGCGCCGAAGAAGGATTCGCTCACGACGTCGGCGTAGGTCTTCGACGACATCTCCTTGATGTCGGCGCCGGCGGCGAATGCCTTCGTCGATCCGGTGATCACGATCGCGCCGACGTCCGGGTCCTTGTCGAAAGCGGTTGCGGCGGCGACCACTTCGGTCATCAGTTCGGTGTTGAGCGCGTTGAGCGCCTTGGGCCGGTTCAGGGTGATGATGCCGACGCGGTCGCGGCGCTCGATGAGAATGGTCTGGGGTTCGGGGTTCTGCGTCATGGGGTGGTTCCTCGGTGATCGGGTCGGGTGGCTCGGGGCGGGTGGCTCGGGGCGTCAGGGACGGACGCTTGGGCCGGATGGTGCCGTCAGGCGTCGGCGGTGTCGAAGGTCAATTCCAGGTCGTCGGGCAGCGGCCGCAGGAAGTCGGCGACGAGGGCGTCGGTGACCTGATCGGCCGGTTGCCAGCTCGGGTTGCGGTCCTTGTCGACGACCTGGGCACGGATGCCCTCGGCGAGGTCCTTGTGCAGCAGCGAACGCAGCGACACGCGGTATTCGCGGCGCAGCGAGTCGGCCAGCGTGGACGTGGTTTCCGCGTCGCGCAGCGAGGCGAGGGTGACCGCCAGTGCGAGTGGGCTCTTGCCGGCGATCCGATCGGCGGTCGCGGTGGCGAACTCGGTTCCGACGGCGCGGCAGTTGCCCACGATCTCGGCGACGGAATCGGCGGCGAAGGCGTCGGCGATCCATGCGCGCTGCTCGAGGAGCGGGGCCTCCGGTGGCGTCACCGTGTACTCGGCGAGGGCATCGGCCACCGCCCGGTCGGCGAGTGCCGCGACGAAGTCGTCGAGGCGGTCGGCGGGAATGTAGTGGTCGGCCAGGCCGAGCGCGATGGCTTCGGCGCCATTGACGGGGGCGGCGGTGAGCGCGAGGTAGGTGCCGAGGTGATCGGGCACTCGGGCGAGCAGGTGGGTGCCGCCGACGTCGGGGACGAATCCGATGCCGACCTCGGGCATCGCGAGGCGGGTGCGGTCGGTGACGACGCGGGTGTTGCCGTGGGCGGAGATGCCCACGCCGCCGCCCATCACGATGCCGTCCATCAGTGCGATGTAGGGCTTGGGGTAGTCGGCGATGAGGTCGTTGAGCCGGTACTCGTCGTGCCAGAAGCGCCCTGACGGGCTGTCGGCGGCGTCGTGATCGGTGTGCTCACCGTCGCTGAGGGCGGCGCCGTCGCGGTGGATCGCGATGATGTCGCCGCCGGCACACAGGCCGCGCTCCCCCGCGCCGCGGATGACGACGGCGGTGACCGCGTCGTCGATCTCCCAGTCCCGGAGCGTCGCCTCGACCACCAGGTCCATCTCGTGGTCGAGCGCATTGATCGATTTCGGCCGGTTCAGGGTGATGATCCCCACCTGGCCGCGACGCTCGGTGAGGACCGAGGGTGGCGCCGCCTGCAGGTTCGGCGACTCCTGATTCGCTTCCGTCATGAACAGCCTCCTGGTGCGCGTGGACTCCCGCTTGGGCATCCCATTTAGTTGGATATCCTAGTTTCTTGTTCGGCACAACCCCGCGCCGGGTCCTGGTCGGTATTGCGGGACGTCTCCGTGGACGTCTACAGCCGTTCGGCGAGCCGACGCGCAGCCAATTGGACCGCTTCCCAGACGGTCGCGAACGGCGGTGCGTAGGCGAGGTCCATCTCGGCGAGGTCATCGACGCTCATCGCGCCCCAGAGTGCCGCCGCGATGGTGTCGATGCGTTTGCCCGAGGCCCGCCCACCGACGATCTGACCGCCGAGAAGACGGCGAGTGGCGCGGTCGGCAATGATGTCGATCGCAATCGGTGAGCTCTCATTCATGTATCCGCTGGCCGTCGACGAGTCGGTGATCAGGGACACCGGATCGAATCCGGCGGCCGCGGAATGACGGGTCGACAGTCCGGTCCGGGCGATCTCGAGGTAGGCGCCCCCGGCCCGGAATCGGGTGATCGCGGTACCGAGGGCACCGGCGAAACGTTCGTTGCCGCCGACGATGTTGTATCCGCACACGCGTCCCTGCTTGTTGGCGTGGGTACCCAACGGCAGGAATGCCGACCGCCCCGTCATCCGGTCGGTGACCTCGCAGCAGTCACCGGCCGCCCAGACACCGTGGCCGAGGTATTGGTGATCGTCGGTGCGGTAGCCGCCGAACTCCCCGACCGGCAATCCGGCCTCCACGCCGAGGGTGGTGGCCGGGCGTACACCCAATCCCAACATCACCACGTCGGCGTCGAGTGTCCTACCGTCGCGGGTGGTGAGACGTTTGGTGCCGTCGGTCAGCAACTCGGCCGACACGATGATGTCGCCGGTGACGAGTTCGACCCCTGCTCCCCGGAGGGTGCCCGCGATGCGATCACTCATCTCCGGGTCCAACGAGCCCATGACGGCGCTACGCGTGATCAGCGTTGTGGCACAGCCACGTTCGAGGAGCGCTTCGGCCATCTCGATTCCGATGTAGCCGCCACCGACAACGAGGCCACGACGACCTTCGTCGGCAGCCGTCGGGCCGAGGAGATCGAGCCAGTAGCGCGCATCATCGAGTGTCTTGGCGGCCTGCACGCCGGGGAGGAGCTCACCGTCGGCGTCGCGCGCCCAGTCGGGGATGATGGGTTGTGCTCCGGTTGCCAGCACGAGGGTGTCGAAGCCGATGCTGTCCGGGTGGCTTTCGCCGGTGAGGGCATCACTGATCGAGACGTCGACCTGTCGCGCGGTCAGGTCGATCCGCTCGGCGGTGACACCCATCCGTAGGTCCACGCCCATGGCGCGATGCTGCTCGGGGCTGCGCGCACTGAGTTCGTCCTCGGACTCCACCAGTCCGGCAACGAGATACGGTATTCCGCACGCCGAGTACGAGGTGTCCTGGGTTCGTTCGAGCGCGATCACCTCGATGTCACGACCGGCCGTTCTGGCGCTGCGGAGCGCCTGGTGTGCGGCGCTCATGCCGGCCGCATCGGCGCCGATCACCACGATGCGTTCAGTCGTCACTCTGCGTCGCCTTCCGGTTGGTTGTCTTTCTTGTCGGTCGCCGCGGCGGCCCTACCTCGCGGAGACTCCCTATCCGGGAGACCGATGACTGCTTCCCGAAGGTGATCCTCTATGGCGGAGACAGCTTTTCGTGGTCGTGGTCGCGTCAGCGATTCGTAGACCCGCGCGGCGCGCACCCCTTTGAGTTCGAGCGGGACGACGCCGGGGTGGCGAGCGGCGAATCGTGGCATCAGGGCGATGCCGTGGTCGGCGGCGACGAGAGCCTCGATCGTGGTGAAGTCAAGCATCCGTTGGGTCACCCGCGGTGCGACACCGGTGAGGGCCGAAATCGACAGCAGGACATCGTCAACGGGGAAGCCGCCCTCAACGCTGATCCAGTCGCGGTCGGCGAGGTCGGTCACATCGATGGTGCGGCGGTGCGCCAAATCCGAACTACCGGAGACGATCACGTCGAGTGGTTCACGCATCAGCTCGGTGACATGGACACGGGGGTCGGTCACGGCAGGCATCCGCTCGTCGCGGTGCGTGACGACGATGTCGAAGTCGGCCAGGGCCGGTGGGGCTTCGGGATATCCGACGTCGAGGTGAAATGCGGTGACATCTATTCCGGACTCGGCGGCGTTGTCGAGCACCGCCGGAAGCAGCAGGGATGCACCGGAGGGAAACATCGCCAGGCGCACCATGGAGTGCCCGGAGCTGTAGGCGGCCATCTCCTCATGGGCGCGGTCGACGGCGGCGATGACCTCGTCGGCCCGCAACACCAGCGCCTGCCCGGCAGGGGTGAGGCGGATGCGCCGTCCGTCGGGCTCGAGGAGCTCCACCCCGGCTTCACCGGCAAGCACCTTGAGCTGCTGGGACACCGCCGACGGCGTCATGTGCATCGCCTCGGCCACCGCCCCGATGGATCCGCGGTCGGCGAACTCACGCAGCAAGCGCAGCCGACGGATCTCCATGGGGCCGATCCTAGTGCGCGCTCGTCGTCTGACGTCGCGCCCCCGGAGGGATGAGGTGTCGATGCGCTGCGCACCACCGAGGAGATGGCCGTCGAGCGTGGCGACACCTGTCGCCGGCATTTCTGATTCTCTATCGAATTGTCAAGGTACCGATGCGGTCCCGGCGGGGCCGGGTGCGGGTTGGTTGGTCTGGTGTCTATCGGTGGGCCAAGGATCGTAGGTCAGTCATTGCCCTCGGAGCAGTTCTCGCGTTGGTCGGTCGAGCACCCATCCGCTGGTCGGGTTCTTATCCGCCGGCCGAGTCCTTACCCCGCGGGCCGAGCCCCTATCTCGTCGGTCGAGCCCCGTTGCCCGCCGGTCGAGCCGGTGAGGAGCGCTAGCGACGAGCCGTGTCGAGACCTCGTAAGTGAAGGCTGGAACCGAATCCTCATGCCGCACCCGGCAATCCATCCAACGTCATGGTCCTGCGGTGATAGGATCGCAACCATCGTCGTTGTGGGTCAACACTTTCCGGTGGGATCAACCAGGGGTGGTGGTCGGCTCCCATGATGACGTCCCATCCGTTATGGTGGACGTCGTCATGACAGGACGAACAGAGCAAAGCGCCGTTCTCCACACAGGTTTCGCCGCCGTCGACCCAGTGGACGATGTGGTGGGCCTGGGTCCGCGAAGGCGGTGCACAGCACTTGATGCACCCTTTGTCGCGGTGCGCCAACGCTCGTCTTTGGGCCCGGTTGAACAGTCGGATGGTGCGTCCGAGTGACAGGGGTACCTCGTCTTTGCTGACGATCATGACGCCGACGGTGGCGTCGCAGCATAGTTGTCGGGCGGTGGCTTCGGTGACCGATCCCATGAACTGCAGGGATGCCATCGAGGGTGTGCCGGTGGGGATGGTGAGGTTGACCAGTTCGGTGGGCATGCGTGGTCCGTCGTCGTCGCAGTACTGTCCGGTGGCGACGCGGGCGGCGGTGTCGAGGATGATTTCGAGGGCGTCGGCACGCATCTGACCGGCCGAGCGTGGATCGCGGGATCCGTCGGGTTGGGGTCGTGGCGCCGACAGTACTTCGATCGCCGTCCTGAGTTTCTCTCCGAGCACGGCATGCAGATCGCCGGTGACGGTGAGGCGTCCGTCGTCGGAATCCGCGAAATCCAGGGTGTTGATGGAACGGTCCTCAGCGGCGGGTAGACCGTCGGTGTCGTCGGCCTGCTGATTGCCGCGGCTCTTGGCGTAGTCACGGATCTCGGCGGGAGTGAAGCCGGCGGTGGCATGCCCGAGCAGGGCAATGCTGTGCGCGTCACGTTCTCGGCGGTGACGGGTTGTCCGGATCGTTTCTCGATGTGCGTCAATCCTCGGACGATGGCGTCGGCGTGTTCGGCCGACAGCGTGCCCAGTGAGGTGTGGCGGTGTACGCGCTCGATGTCGGGTGTGGTGCCCAGTCGGATCATGCGGGAGGCGGAAGCGGGGGCGACACCCCACTCGTGCAGTAGCTCTTGAAGTTTGCGGCCTTCCTTCTCTGCGACCTTGAGGTGATCGCAGAGTCCGACAAGCACACTGGCGTGGTGATCGACCAGGTTGCGGATCAGCAGGATGGCGTGCAGTGCGTGCTTTGCGTCCTCGCGGGTGAGGCTGCGGTTGGTGTAGTCGAGTTCGGATAAGAAGTCGATGGTGGTGTCAAGTTCCCCCGATGTCATGTTCACCACAGTACGCCTCGTTGGCGGTCGGCGCAAGGGTCAATTTCGTGAATCCTGTTGCTGTGCATAACGTTTGGTCTGTGGATAACTTGTTGTCGGCGGGATATTCTTGTCGGTGGGGTGTGGTATGGGACGTCGCTTTCGCGGGAGGTGTTGTGGTGGTGGGGGTTCCAGTCTCTTCTCACCTGGTCTCGACTCGGACTTCGCTAGCGCTCCGTCCGGCTCGACCGGCGGATTGGGGTCGGCTCGACCGGCGGGATGGGGTCGGCGCGACTGACGGGATGGGTCGATGAGAACGAGATTGGGTTGTTGTCAACGCAATTCGGAGCGCTGTCAACGGAAGGGAAAGCGCCGTCAACGAGATTCAGGGCGCTGTCAATGAGATTCAGGGCGCCGTCAACGTAGCCAAGAGCGCTGTCATTGATGAGGAGAGCGCCGTCACCGGCAAGATGCATAGCCCTCAGGCTTTGTCGGTGGGCGGGTGCACTATGGACGTATGCGTAGTCGACATCTCAGCACCGTCATCGCCGCGAGCCCACAACGGGTGTACGAGTTCGCCGCCGAACCGGACAACCTGCCGCGGTGGGCCGCGGGCCTTGCCACCTCGACGGTGACCAGGAGTGGTGACGACCTCTTCGTCGAGTCGCCGATGGGCACGGTGACGGTTCGCTTTGTCCGACACAATGATCTCGGGGTACTTGATCACGACGTGATCCTGCCGGGCGGGGCCACGGTGACCAATCCCATTCGGGTACTTGCTCATCCCGACGGTGCCGAAGTGGTCTTCACTCTTCGTCAGCTCGAGATGTCGGACGCAGAGTTCGACCGGGACGCCGAGATGGTCATCGCTGACCTGGCGAGGCTCAAATCGTTACTGGAACAAGCGAGGTGACCAGATCGGGGCAGGCGCTCAGCCGCGCGTCAGCACGAGGCCGGCGGCGAGAACCGCCACCGACGCGGTGTGCAGAACGGCGCGAAGGGTGTTCCAGCGCACCCACGGCACGACGTATTCCGACCATACCTGCTGCGCCGCAACAGGTTCGATTGTTCCCGCATGCGCCAGCCGGTCGTTCAGCGGAACATTGGCCATCCCGGTGACAAGAAAGGCGACCACGTAGAGGACGGCGGCGGCCAGCACCCACCAACGCAGATCGTCACGCCAGGTCAGGACGGTCCCGGCGATCGCAAACACCAGTCCTCCGATGAAGATCGCCAGGAAGACCGGATTGACGATCACCACATTGATCCGTTGCATCGCGACGATGGCCGTGCTAGGGCCGGTGCGGTCGAGGGCCGGCATCACCGCGTAGGAGAAGGCGGCGAAGAGGCCCGCGACGAGCCCACCGGTCACCAGGGTCAGTATCAGGGTGATCGCTCGAAGGATGGTCACGAGATCAACTCCACTACGACGCGGTGAGTGTTTCCATTATTCGAAGGCTCGATTTCATCATCGACCGTCTCGGGCAAGCGCTATCGTCGGGCAATGGATGCTCTCGGTCTGCTGTTGAACGGCCCCCGTGCCGTCGATCCGATGATCCTGCGAATGGTGATGACCGGCGACTGGGCCGTGCGCATCACCGATCGTGCCCCGTTGACCGTCGTCGCGGTCACCCGCGGCGACACGGTGCTGAGCTACGACGACGGCTCGTCGTCACCACTGAACGTCGGCGACGTCGCCCTCATCCGCGGCACCGAACCGTACACGATCGGAGCCACAGCGAACTGTCCGCCGATCGCGATCATCGATGAGAGCGGGCACTGCCTGGATCCCACGGGACGGCACAGCGTGGCCGAGCAGATGAGTTTCGGTGTTCGGTCCTGGGGTAATACGGACTCCGTCCGGGACACCGACACCGTGATGCTGGTGGGCACGTACCAGACCGGCACCGTCGGACGGCACCTGCTCGACTCACTGAACCGGATCACCGTCGTCGAGAGCCACGACGACCCGTTGGTCGCCATGACCGAGTCCGAAGCCGTCGTCGACGCACCCGGGCAGGAGGCCGTCCTCAGCCGACTGCTCGACCTCCTGCTGATCACCGCGCTGCGCCGCGCACTCGCCGCCGGACACGGTCCGGCCTGGGTACGGGCCCATTCCGATCGCGTCGTGGGGCAGTCACTTCGACTGCTGCACAACAACATCGATCATCCGTGGACGGTCGCCTCACTCGCCGAACAGGTCGGGGTATCCCGGGCTGTGATCGCCCGCCGCTTCACCGAGCTGGTGGGCGCACCTCCGATGACGTACCTGGCGACGTGGCGGCTGTCGGTGGCGGCAGACATGCTCGACGACACCGACGCGACCCTGGACGTGATCGCCCGGCGAGTCGGCTACGGAAGCGCTTTCGCCCTGAGTACGGCGTTCAAACGCCGGTACGGCGTGAGCCCGGCAGTCCATCGACGACGGGCCACCGGCCACGTCCCGCACACCACGGAACAATCCGGACCCCAGTCCGGTTAATGGTGTCATGACCAAGAAGATCGGTTTTCTCTCCTTCGGACACTGGTCCGCCTCGCCGGGGTCGCAGACGACCTCCGGCGCCGACACCCTGCTGCAATCCATCGACCTCGCCGTGGCCGCCGAAGAGCTCGGCGCCGACGGCGCCTACTTCCGTGTTCACCACTTCGCGCGCCAACTCGCGTCGCCGTTCCCCCTGCTCGCCGCGATCGGCGCGAAGACCAGCAGCATCGAGATCGGCACCGGCGTCATCGACATGCGCTACGAGAACCCCATGTATATGGCCGAGGACGCGGGCGCGGCGGACCTCATCGCCGGTGGGCGGCTGCAACTCGGCGTCAGCCGGGGGTCCCCGGAGCAGGTCATCGAGGGCTACAAGTACTTCGGATACGTTCCGCCGGAAGGAGTCTCCGACGCCGACATGGCCCGCCAGCACACCGACGTCTTCCTCAAGCTGATCGACGGCGCGCGGTTCGCCGAACCCAACCCGTCCCCGATGTTCCCGAATCCCCCGGGCCTGCTCGGCATCGAGCCGCAGTCGCCGGGACTGCGGACGCGGATCTGGTGGGGTGCCGGAACCCGGGCCACCGCCGAGTGGACCGCCGAACAGGGCATGAATCTGATGAGCTCGACGCTGCTCACCGAGGACACCGGCGTCCCGTTCCACAAGCTGCAGGCCGAGCAGATCCAACGGTTCCGCGACAAGTGGGCCGAAGCCGGACACGAGCGTGAACCCCGAGTATCGGTGAGCCGCAGCATCTTTGCTCTCACCAACGACATGGACCGCGCCTACTTCGGTCGCGACCGCCACAGTTCGGATCAGGTCGGCCACATCGACGGCGGACTCGCCCGATTCGGACGCAGCTATGCCGACGAACCCGACAAACTCATCGAACAACTCCGGGAAGACGAGGCCATCGCCGCCGCGGACACCCTGCTGCTGACGGTGCCCAACCAGCTCGGCGTCGAGTACAACGCCCACGTCATCGAGTCGATCCTCACGGAGGTGGCGCCCGCGCTCGGCTGGCGCTGACGGTGCGGCGGGGTGACCTCGATACGGCCCTCGTTCCTCGGGCCACTCGGCCGGCGGGGCGTGGGTCTCCGGTGTGACGGTTCCGGCGTGACGCTACGGAGGTGACCTCGATACCGCCCTCGTTCCTCGGGCCTACTCGGCCAGCGGAGAAAGGGTCGCAAGTTGACCATGTAGCTTTCCTACATAGTTCATCCAGTTAAATTCGCTTTTCCTTCATCGATATGGGCTCGACGATGGCTGCATGACCACACGCGATCGCCTGCTCGGACTCACCGTCGTCGTCCTGTGGGGTCTGAACTTCATCGCGATCCGCGTCGGCCTCGATCACTTTCCGCCGTTCTTCTTCGCCGCCCTGCGGTTCGCGGTGATGGCGGTGCCGGTGATCGCGTTCGTCCGCTTCCCGAAGGTGCAGATGCGCTGGTTCCTGCTCTACGCCGTCGGATTCGGCTTCGGGCAGTTCGCTTTCCTGTTCCTGGCGATGGATCTGGGTATGCCGACCGGCCTCGCCTCCCTCGTTCTGCAGACCTCCGCGCCGTTCACCGTGCTCCTGGGCGTGGTGTTCCTGCGTGAACGTCTGGTGCCCGCCCAGGTTCTCGGCATCGTCGTCGCCGTGGCGGGCATCGTCCTCATCGGCGCCGACCGCGCCGGACACTCCGCGATCGGCCTCGGCATCGTGCTCCCCATGGTGCTGACGGTGCTGGCCGGACTGTCCTGGGCATTCGGCAACATCGGCAGTCGCCTATCCCATCCGGACGACGCACTTCGCATGACGCTGTGGATGTCGGTGGTCCCGCCCATCCCGTTCCTGCTGATGAGCCTGGCGACCGAAGGCCCCGCCGCCGATCTCGCGTCGCTCACCTCGCTGGGCACGTCGTCGGGACTGCTCGCCCTGGTCGGGCTGGCGTACGTGGTACTGCTCGGCACCATCGCCGGATCGGGTCTGTGGACGATGCTGATGAAACGCTACGAGGCCAGCCGCGTCGCGCCGCTGTCACTGCTGGTGCCGGTCGTCGGGATCAGCGCGTCCTGGCTGCTGCTCGACGAGGTGCCGTCCTGGGTCGAGATCGGCGGCGCCGCACTCGTCATCGCCGGCTGTGCCGCCGGGGTGATCGCGTCGCCGCGCTCGCGGCCGAAGGCCGCCAGAACGCAAGAGCACGAGCTTGTCTCGTCAGCCTGACGTGAGCTCGACGATCTCGGCTGCCACATTGCGCAGCGCATCGGCCTCCCACAGCCGCCGCGCCGTCGCGGTGACATACAGATGATCGTGAGACAGCAAGTCCCGCAACACCTGTGCACGCCCACTGCGGAACAGGTCGTCGGGGACCGCCTGATACTCGTCCCGCACCGCGTCGACGTACTCGCGGTACCGCGCCGGATCGGCACCCAGAATCCATAGATCCGCATCCGACAACACGGCACCGTTGCGGTCGTAGGATGACGGGTCGTGGGTCCGGGTCAACTCGACGAGGCGGACCACCTCGGCGACATCCGGGTCGTCGGCACCGAGAAGATCGGCGGCCAGGCGCGCCGACGCCCCCTCGTTGTCCTCGCCGAAAACCTCGTACACCGCGTCGTGGAACCAGGTGGCCAGCACCACCGGGCGAACGTCGAACTCCTCACCTGCTTCCGCCAAAACATCAAGCGCGCTGAGCATTTCGTCACGATGCCGGGCATCGTGGTGCCGACGGTGTGGTTCGTTCCAGCGTGCGTCGAGGTCGGCGACGAGCCCGACCGGCATGTCCACCTGCATGGCGTCACGGTACCCGCGGCTCACAGTGCCGGGTCATTCCGGCGACGTACGCCACTCAGCTCAGCGCGGCCGCGATCGTCTCGTGGATGCGGGACACCGCCTGCCGCGCCGACGGACTGTAGCCCGTCATGTTGGCGAAACCGTGGATGAGTCCGCCGTCCCGTTCCAGGGACACCGAAACCCCGGCTGCGACAAGCGCATCCGCGTACGCGATGCCCTCATCACGCAACGGGTCGAATCCGGCCACCACCACGTGGGCGGGCGGGAGGCCGCTGAGATCGGTGGCCAACAGCGGCGACAGCCGCGGGTCGGTGCGGTCGGCGTCGGCCGGAATGTAGTTCTCGTCGAACCAGTCGATCCGCGCCTTGGTGAGCAGGTACCCCGTGGCGAACTCCTCCCGGGAGCCACCCTCACGGTTGTGATCGGTGATCGGGTAGAGCAGCACCTGCAGTCGGGGCGTCACATCCTCACCCCGCACCTGCTGGGACACCACCGCCGCGAGGTTGCCGCCCGCGCTGTCACCGGCGACGACGAGGCGGTCGGCGGGCACACCCCACTCCGCGGCCTTGGACACCGCGAAATGCCAGGCGACCAACGCGTCGTCGACCGCTGCCGGGAACGGATGCTCGGGCGCCAGACGGTAGTCGACGGAGAGCACGTCGGCGCCGGTGTCGATCGCGAGCCGTCGGCAGTACCCGTCGTGCGTGGCCGGGGAACCGAGGACGAATCCACCGCCGTGGAAGAACACGATCAACCCGGTGGTGGTGACCTCGGCGCGGTAGCGGGTGGCGGGAATCGGCCCGTCCGGCGAGTCGATGGCGAGGTCCTCGACGACGGCGAGTGCCGGTGTCTTCTCGCCGCCGACCCCGGCGTTCACGACGAGGTTCCTGCGGGCGTGTTCCGGGGTGACCCCACCCAGATCACCACCCGGGATGAGCCCCATGACGACGGCGGTGGCGAGCATATCCGGGGCGATGTGCTCGCCGTCGGCGTTGACCGGGCAGAACCGCGCGAGGGTTCCCGGCACCACCGCCGGAATGTGGCCGATGCGACTCAAAGCCGCGCGGACCGGTCGTAACGGAAGCGGAAGTGTCGATGTCGTGGCCCTGCTCACACCCCGCGACACTACTCGCCGGTTCCGTCACGGCACCGCGCGCATCGCTGTGCCAGACTCGTCCACATGCCCGACCGCGACACCCCGTCATCGTCCGCGACGCGCGTCCCGCTGCGCACCTCGGTGGCCCTGGCCGCCGCCGCATCCGCTCGATGGGCCTCCCGCACCGCAGGCCGCGGAAAGGGCTCGATGATCGGCGGCCTGGTCGCCGAGAAGATCGACCCGAAGATCATGTCGCGCCTCGCGGCCGGCAAGCGGACCGCGCTGATCACCGGCACCAACGGCAAATCGACGACCACCCGGATGACCGCCGCGGCCCTCGCCGAACTCGGTGAGGTGGCCACCCAGGCCGACGGCGCCAACATGGACGCCGGGATCATCGCGACACTGAGCCTGCAACGCTCGGCGCCGGTGTGCGCACTCGAGGTCGACGAGCTCCACGTCCCACACGTCAGCGACGCCACCGACCCCGAGGTGCTGGTGATGCTGAACCTGTCCCGCGATCAGCTCGACCGCGTCGGCGAGATCAACATGATCGAACGTCGGTTGCGCGCCGGGATCGCCAAGCACCCCGCGATGACCGTCGTCGCCAACTGCGACGACGTCCTGGTGACCTCGGCGGCGTTCGACGCACCCAAGGTGGTGTGGGTGGCCGCGGGTGCGAGTTGGGTGGGTGACTCGGTGAGTTGCCCACGGACCGGTGAGCCGATCATTCGCGGCGCGGATGGTGACTGGCGTTCCACCGGCGATGAGAACTTCCGTCGCCCGTCACCGGACTGGTGGTTCGACGACGAGAACCTGTACGGCCCGGACGGATTCACCTCATCGATGTCGCTGCTGGTACCCGGGCGCGCCAACCGTGGCAATGCCGCGCAGGCGGTGGCCGCCGCCGTCGTGATGGGCGCCGACCCGGCCAAGGCCGTCGCCGCGGTGCAGACCGTCGGCGAGGTCGCCGGGCGTTACGGCATCCATCAGGTCGGCAATCATTCGGTGCGCACGTTGCTGGCGAAGAATCCCGCGGGTTGGCAGGAGGCGCTGTCGATGATCGATCAGGACGCCGACGGTCTGGTCATCGCGGTCAACGGGCAGGTCCCCGACGGGGAGGATCTGTCGTGGTTGTGGGATGTGCGGTTCGAGGCCTTCGAGACCATGCAGGTCGTGGCCTCCGGTGAACGGGCCGCCGACCTGTCGGTGCGACTGCTCTACGCCGGCGCCGAACACACCACGATCGACGACCCCATGGCCGCCATCGCATCCTGCCCGCCCGGCCGGGTCGAGGTGCTCGCCAACTACACCGCGTTCCGCGACCTGAACACCGCCATCGAACGTGCCGAGCGCGCCCGGAAGGCAGAACAGTGAGCGAATCGACCCTGCGGATCGGCCTCGTCCTGCCCGACGTGATGGGCACCTACGGCGACGGCGGCAACGCACTGATCCTGCGTCAACGCGCCCGGATGCGCGGGATCGACGCCGAGGTCATCCAGATCACCCTCGACGACGAGGTCCCCGATTCGCTGGACGTGTACACCCTCGGTGGCGCCGAGGACTACGCGCAGCGATTGGCGACGCGGCACCTCACGCGCTACCCCGGACTGCAGCGGGCCGCGGCCGCGGGACGGCCGGTGCTGGCGATCTGCGCGGCCATCCAGGTGCTCGGCCATTGGTATGAGACCTCGGCCGGTGAACGCGTCGACGGCATCTCGCTGTTCGATCTGACGACGTCACCGCAGGCGACACGGAGCATCGGCGAACTGGTCACCGATCCCGTCCTCGAGGGTTTGACCCAGCCGTTGAGCGGTTTCGAAAACCACCGCGGCGGAAGCACTTTGGGTTCGGACTCGTCGCCACTGGGGCAGGTGCGGCACGGCGTCGGCAACGGGGTCGGCGACGGCACCGAGGGCGTGGTCAGCGGATCGGTCATCGGCACCTACATGCACGGACCGGCGCTGGCACGTAATCCCGAACTAGCCGATTTTCTCCTGGCCCGGGCCATCGGGACCGATACGCTTGCGCCGCTTGACCTCCCAGAGGTTGACCGGCTGCGCGCCGAGCGACTCGCCGCCGGCCGGCGGGGCTGAATCGGCACGCGACCACCAGTGCATCCGGCGAAACTTGGGGCATCGGTCCGCGCCGCAGATCGCGCAATCGGTTCCGGCACGGTAATGCTCATGTGCTGACTTCGGATGACTACATCGACAACGGTGATCCGCGCGCCCGACCATGACGACACCCTACGCTCTGCACCGATCACCGGACGGCGGTATGCCCGCTATGTCCCCTTTTCGGGTGAGTCAGCCCGCGCGCCGATCGTCGTCGGCAACCACCCGAACCGGGTGGCGTCGCGATCCCGTGGCCTCGGGTGCGGTGTTCTTGGGTGCAGTGGTCATGGGCGCAGTGGTCATGGGCGCGGTGGTCACCAGGCGCAGTGCCGGGCGCCGCGCGGCCGCTGCGTCCCGACCGATCGGCCTGCGCGTCTTGCGGAACTTCGCGCACCCGGCGAATCCGCAATGTCCGCAGTCCGATCCCGCTCGGTAGTGCTCGTGCATGGCGCGGGGATGTCCGCAGCGGCAGACGTCGTCGTCTTTTCTCATCGGCGGTCCCTTTCGTCGTCTCATCGCATCGGGGGTGTTCGATGTCCGCCTTCGACGTTGCCCACCGACACTGGCCCGACCCTGGCAGCCCCCGGTGGGTCGGCTGTCAACGCCGCAGCGTGGGCAGCCCCGCGATCCGGGCGGCGTCGACGATCACCTCGCGGAGCATCGCCGGCGTGAGGCGGCCGGTGAAGGTGTTGTGCTGGCTGACGTGATAGCTGCCGACGACGGTGAGGTGATCGTCGCCGTCGGTGATGACCGTGCGGGCGCCGTGACCGAACTTCGGTCGGGGCCGGGCCACGTCCCAGCCGAGGTCGGCGAAGGTCCGCAATCCCACCTGCCAGCCGAATCCCCCGAGCACCAGCACCGACCGTAGCGTCGGCCGCAGCAGGGCGAGTTCGGCGGCCAGCCACCGCGAACAGCGATCACGTTCGGCCGGTGTGGGTTGATTCTGCGGTGGCGCGCAATGCACCGGCGCGGTCATCCGCACCCCGAACAGTTCCATGCCGTCGTCGGCGGAGATCGCGTCCGGGCGGCTTGCGAGCCCGACGTCGTAGAGCGCGCGGAACAGGACGTCGCCGCTCTGATCGCCGGTGAACATCCGGCCGGTGCGATTGGCGCCGTGGGCGGCCGGCGCCAAACCCAGGATCAGCATCGCGGCGTCGGCCGGTCCGAATCCGGGAACTGCTCTGCCCCAATAGGTCTGGTCGGCGAACGCCGCGCGCTTCTCACGCGCGACCCGTTCCCGCCACGCCACCAGCCGTCGGCAGGCGCGGCATTCGACGATCGCGGCATCGAGGTCGGCGATGTCGGTGATGTCGGCGATGTCGGTGAAGGTGCGGCGCCTGCCCATCGCGGTCTGCTCAGTCCAGCACCCGGCATCGGTCCCGGGTGCGGTCGACGGCGAACCAGCCGCGTTCGAACTGTTGCCAGCGTTGCAGAAACGGTCGGGACTCCTCGCCGTCACGGGCGACGGCACGTTCGAGACGTTCGGCGGCGGGCGCACCGTCGAGCCACAGCGAGTAGGTGAGACGGTCGGCGATGCGTCGCCGCGCGGCGGACACCCCCTCGATCACCAGCAACGGTTCCCAGCGATACCAGATCCGGCTGCCGATCTCGGGGACGCCGTCCACCCACACACGCGGCCGGTACCGGTAGTCGCGTCGGCGGATAAAGGCATGCAGCACATCGGTTTCCAGCTCCGGCCACCACGCCACCGGGTTGTCCCAGGTGGCGAAGTCGTCGGTGCGGACCAGGACCACACCGGTACCGCGGGCCCGCAGTTTCGCGACGAGAGCGTCGGCCACCGTCGACTTGCCCGCCCCCGACGGACCGTCGATCGCGACGATGCCGGAGATCATCTCGGCGGCGAGATCGTCGAGGCGGGCGTCGAGTTCGTCTGGCAGTGGCGGTCCGGCGGTGCCGGTTTGACCGGATGCAGCGGCGGTCGCGGACACGGGCGGTCTCAGGCGAGCGCCCGGCGGCCCGACAGGGCGCGACCGAGGGTGAGTTCGTCGGCAAATTCCAGGTCGCCACCCATCGGGAGCCCGGACGCCAGTCGGGTGACGCTGAGCCCCGGGAAATCCTTGAGCATGCGCAACAGATAGGTGGCGGTGGCCTCACCCTCGGTGTTGGGGTCGGTGGCCACGATCACCTCGGTGACGTCATTGCCGTCGGGGGTGTTGGCCAGTCGACGCAACAGTTCACGGATGCGGAGTTGATCCGGGCCGATCCCGGACAGCGGGTCGAGGGCGCCGCCGAGCACGTGATACCGCCCGTGGAACTCCTTGGTCCGCTCGATGGCGTGCACGTCCTTGGGTTCCTCGACGACGCAGATCGTCGTCGCATCCCGTCGGGCGTCCGAGCAGATCCGGCACAACGTCTTGGCCGACACGTTGCCGCATTCGGCGCAGAAGGTGACGTCGTCACGGACGTGACCGAGCGCCGAGATCAGCCGATCGATCTCCTTCTTCTCGCCGGCGAGCAGCGCAAAGGCGATGCGCTGGGCACCCTTGGGCCCGAGGCCCGGCTGTTTGGCCAGCTCATCGATCAGATCCTGGATCGGCCCCTCGTACACGTCCGCCTCAGCCGAGTCCGGGCAGTCCGCCGCCGCCGAGTCCGCCGGCCAGGGGCCCCATCTTCTCGCCCGCGAGTTCCTCGCGCTTGCGCGCCAGATCGGCCAGGGCGCCGAGCAGGAGATCCTGCAGTGTCTCGACGTCGTCGGGATCGACGACCTTGGGGTCGATGGTCACCGCGGTGACCTCGCCCGTCCCGTTTCCGGTGACGCTGACCAGTCCGTTGCCTGCGGTTCCGGTCACCTCGGTCGCGGCGATCTCGTTCTGCGCCTCGAGAAGCTTGGCCTGCATCTGCTGGGCCTGCTGCAGCAGCCCCGCCATCGGGTTCTCGCCGCCGGCACCGCCGCCGCCGAAGAGGGCACTCGGGTCGAAAGGTTGATTCACGGGCTCCAGAGTAGTCGCCACGCTGCGGGGGCTCCGTGGGCGCGCCGGGTCAGCGCAGCAGACGCTCGACGTGATCGACGATCTCGTCGACGGTGTCGTCGCCGACCGGGGTGATCTCGAAGGACAGGTCACTGTCGCCGAAGAGGCGTCCCGCGCGGGGGGTCAGCACGAACTCCAGCCGGTTGTCGTCGACGCGTCGCCAGTCGACGATCGCGTCGTAGATCGGTGCGGAGGCGCCGGTGGAGATGCAGTACCGATCATTCGCGCGGTCGCTGCCCACCAGGTCGCGCTGGATCTGGAAGCACGCCATCGACTCGTCGTCGATGAACACCACCGCCTCACAGCCGAGGTCGGGGTGGCGTTCGTAGGAGGCCCGGATCGTCACAGATCGCAGGGTAGCGGGGAGGTTACCGCCCGTCGAGTGGGCGCCGTTTCCCGTCGAGTGGGCGCTGTTTCCCGTTGAGTGGGTGCTCTTTCCCGTCGAGTGGGCGCTGTTTCCCGTTGAGTGGGCGCCGTTTCCCGTCGAGTGGGCGCCGTTTCCCGTTGAGTGGGTGCTCTTTCCCGTCGAGTGGGCGTTCCGTCTCCACCCGCGCATGGGCGATATGCACACTCGATCAGATTCGACGCACACTCGACGCAGATCAGCGCCCACTCGACGGGAAGTAGCGCACACTCGACGCAGATCGGCGCACACTCGACGACGTCAGCGCACGCTGCGGCGTGACGTGAAGCGCCGGTGCTCACCGCTGATCGGGTCGGTGAACGCCAACGAGTACGCCACCAGACGCAGCGGCTGCGAGAAGTCACCGTGATCGGGCCGCGCGGCGAGGTCGGCGTCCACCTCCGGATAGAGCGGATCGCCGACGATCGGCACGCCGAGCGAGGCCATGTGCAGCCGGAGTTGGTGGGTGCGGCCCGTGTGCGGGACGAGGCGATAGACCGACCCGTGGACGGATCGTTCGACTTCGGTGATGTCGCTGATCGCGTTGACCGGACCGTCGACGACGCGTGCGCGCAGGTCCCCGGCCGTCTTCTCGATGCGATCGCGCACCGTCTGCGTCCCGGACCAGTCGGCCGGCGAGGCCAGAGCGCGATACTCCTTGTCGACGCGACGCGTGGCGAACAGGTCCTGATAGGCGGCCCGCACTTCGGGGCGGAGCGTGAACAGCAGCACGCCCGCGGTGAGGCGGTCGAGACGATGCGCCGGGGCCACGAGGTCCGTGCCGAGTTCTCGTCGCAACCGGACCAGCGCCGTCTGCGTCACATGCCGACCCCGGGGCATCGTCGCCAGGAAGTGGGGTTTGTCGACGACGACGATGTCGTCGTCGCGGTGGAGGATCGGCAGGTCGAACGGGATCGGCACCTCGTCGGGCAGGTCCCGGTAGAGGTAGACCGAGCTGTTCATGGTCGCCGGCGCGGACAGGTCGACCGGCATGCCCTCGGCGTCGACGACCTCGCCGCGGTCCGCACGCGCCTGCAGTGCCTCGTCGGACATATCCGCCAGCGACGGGGTGGTCCGAAGGCAATCGCCGATCGTCGATTCCGGCCCGGAACGCAGCACCACGCGGGTGGCGTCGACCCCGTCGCGGGGCGGCAACGGCGACGGCCGTGACCGGCCCCGACGACGCGGGCGTTCGGGGATTACTTCTCCAGCCGGGTCTTGAGGTTGGCCAGCAGGGCGGCCTGGATCTTGGCGAGGCCCTTGGGTGCGAAGGTCTTCTCGAAGAAACCACCGATGCCGCTGGCATTGCTGTTCCACGTGGTCGTGGTGGTGACGGTGCTACCCGCTCCGGCGGCTGCGACCTTGTATGTCGTCACCATCGTCGAGTTCTCGTCGCGTTCGGTGATGGTGTCCGGAGAGACGGCCACGGTGGCCTTCACGTCGCGCTGACGCTTGGAGGTGGCCTGCAGGATCCAGTGCACGACGGTGCCGTCGCCGTTGCCTCCGCTGATCACCGCGTAGTCGCGGTACTGCTCGGGCAGGATCGCCGGGCGGACCTCGTTGTAATCGGCGAGCGCGCCGATCACGGCGTCCGGGGTAGCGGCGATCTCGGTCGACTGGCTTGCAGAAATCTGACCCACGGGCCGGGCTCCTTCGTCAGGTATTGATTGGCGGGCATGAGGCTCAGGTCCTAGGCTAGCCAAGTGAGCTCTGCAGACTTGGAGATGGGGGCAGCGGCATTCGAGGAGGGCGTGGCAACCCTCCTGAACAGTTATCGCGCCATCCCTCCGCAGGCCACTGTCCGACTCGCGAAGAAAACCTCGAATCTGTTCCGGGCGCGGGCGAAGAATCCACACCCCGGCCTGGATGTGTCCGGTCTGGACCGGGTGATCTCCGTCGACGCCGAGGCCAGAACCGCCGACGTCGCGGGCATGTGTACCTACGAGAACCTCGTCGCCGCCACGCTGCCGTACGGCCTGGCGCCGAAAGTCGTTCCGCAGTTGAAGACGATCACGCTGGGCGGCGCGGTCACCGGACTCGGGATCGAGAGCACCTCCTTTCGCAACGGTCTTCCGCATGAATCGGTGCTGGAGATCGACATCCTCACCGGCGACGGCGAAATCGTCACCGCCACACCCACCAACAGCTATGCCGACCTCTTTTTCGGATTCCCCAATTCCTATGGCACGCTGGGATATTCGGTTCGCCTGAAGATCGAGCTGGAAGTGGTCGCGCCGTTCGTCGAACTGCGGCATGTGCGATTCACCGATCTCGCCGAACTGCAACGGACCATGGATGTCATCGTCGGCGACCGCACCTACGACGGCGAACGCGTGGATTACCTGGACGGCACCGTGTTCACCGCCGACGAGGCGTACCTGACACTCGGGCGCCAGACCGACGAGCCGGGCCCGGTCAGTGACTACACCGACATGGACATCTACTACCGGTCGATTCAGCATGCGCCGCAGGTGACACCCAAACGCGACCGGTTGACGATCCACGACTACCTGTGGCGCTGGGACACCGACTGGTTCTGGTGTTCCCGCGCCTTCGGTGCCCAGAACCCGCGAGTGCGTCGAGTGTGGCCGAAACGCTTGTTGCGCAGCAGTTTCTACTGGAAGCTGATCGGTTACGACCATCGGTTCAACATCGCCGACCGGATCAACGCCCGTAAGGGCCTGCCCGCCAACGAGCGGGTGGTGCAAGACATCGAGGTGCCGATCGAGAACACCACCGCCTACCTCGAATGGTTCCTGGAGAACATCCCCATCGAGCCGATCTGGTTGTGCCCGTTGCGCTTACGGGATGATGCCGGAGCGAAGGGCGGATCGACGGATACATCCAACGCACGGGAGGGTGAGCACACTCGGCGTGTTGCTTCCCGGCCGTGGCCGCTGTATCCGCTGGAGCCGCACCGAACATATGTCAACGTCGGCTTCTGGTCGGCGGTGCCGGTGACCCCGGGCGATCCCGGGCACGCCAACAAGCTGATCGAACGCGAGGTGGCCGAGCTCGATGGCCACAAGTCCTTGTATTCGGAGTCCTTTTACAGTCCCGAGGAATTCGATGAGCTCTACGGGGGCGAACATTATCGGTTGCTCAGAAAGCGGTACGACCCCAAGGGCCGACTGCTGGACCTCTATGCGAAAGCGGTGAAACGGCAATGACGACCTACAAGGACAGCGCGCCGACCAACGGCGTCATCACGAAAACCGATGCCACACAGGGCAAACTCAATCTCGCGCAGGTCTTCGAATCCATCATGGGCGGCAATCTCAACATACGGATCACCGCCTACGACGGCAGTTCGGCCGGACCCGAGGACGCCGAGTTCGGCCTCAACCTGAAAACACCGCGGGGAACCACCTATCTCGTCACCGCCCCCGGCGACCTCGGACTCGCACGGGCATATGTCGCAGGCGATCTCGAGTTGATCGGTGCGCATCCCGGCGATCCGTACGGAGCACTGCAGGCGCTGGCGTCGGACCTGGAGTTCAAGCGGCCATCGCCACTCGTCCTCGCCCAGATCGCACGCTCTCTCGGGATCGAGCATTTCAAGCCCATCGCCCCGCCCCCGCAGGAGGCCCTGCCCCGGTGGCGGCGGTTCGCAGAAGGCCTGCGGCACAGCAAGGCTCGCGACGCCGAGGTCATCCACTATCACTACGACGTCTCCAACACCTTCTACGAGTGGGTCCTCGGACCGTCGATGACCTACACGTGCGCCGTCTACCCGGACCACGATGCGTCGCTGGAAACCGCGCAGGACAACAAGTATCGGCTGATCTTCGACAAGCTCCGCCTCAAGGCCGGCGACCGCCTCCTCGACATCGGTTGCGGCTGGGGCGGAATGGTGCGCTACGCGGCCCGCCGTGGCGTCAAGGTCCTCGGCGTGACCCTCTCGGCCGAGCAGGCCGAGTGGGCGCAGCAGGCCATCATCGACGAGGGCCTGTCCAATCTGGCCGAGGTACGTCACAGCGACTACCGCGATGTGCCCGAGGCCGAGTTCGATGCGGTGTCGTCGATCGGCCTCACCGAACACATCGGCGTCGGCAACTATCCGGCGTACTTCTCGTTCATGCGCGACAAGCTCCGCGTCGGTGGAATGTTGTTGAACCACTGCATCACTCGTCCGGACAACGGGAAGAACATGCGTGCCGGCTCGTTCATCGACCGCTACGTCTTCCCCGACGGCGAACTCACCGGTTCCGGCAAGATCATCTCCAAGCTCCAGGACATCGGTGGCGTCGAGGTGATCCACGAGGAGAACCTGCGTTATCACTACGCGATGACGCTGCGCGACTGGAACCGCAACCTCGTCGAGCATTGGGATGAGGCGGTGGCCGAGGTCGGCGAGGGGACCGCCCGCCTGTGGGGTCTCTACATGGCCGGCTGCCGCATCGGCTTCGAGCGCGACATCGTGCAGCTGCATCACGTCCTCGGCGTCAAACTCGACGCCAAGGGCCGTCAGGATCTTCCGCTGCGCCCGTGGTGGGACGCGTAGTCACGCAGTCGCATGGCCCCAGTGGTCGAGTAGCTCTACTGGTCGCGTTACCGCGCCGCGTACGTCGATGACGTTGCGCGCGGCGGAAATACATCCGACGCACGACCATTGACAGCGCTCTGCTGTGCGTTGACAGCGCTCTCCCCCACGTTGACAGCGCTCTGGAGCGGATCCTCGGACCACGCAGACCATCAATCCGAGCGCTGTCAGTGCAGGACAGAGCGCTGTCAGTGACTGCGTAAGCGCTGTCAACGTCCGACAGAGCGCTGTCAGTGACTGCGCGAGCGCTGTCAACGTCAGACAGAGCGCTGTCAGTGCGTCGTCAGATCCCGCGTTCGGTCGAATCGATCGGTGTGGCACCCAATTCCGTCTGGAGCAGGTCGAGGGCGAGCTTGTCGGGGTCGATTCGGGCGTCGGGTGTCGCGTTGTGGGCGTCGGCGACCATCTCGGCGCGTTCCGCGTCGGGGATCTCCTCGTCCGGTCGTGGCGGCTCCGGTTCGGGTTCGGGCTCGGGTTCCGGTTCCGCAGCGACCGCCTCAGAGCCCGCCTCGGGTTGGCGGGCACGACTCGGCCGCGCGTAGGTCTGCCGCTTGGCCGCGCTCGTGCCCTGCTGCGGTGCGGTCGAGGTGCCCGGTACCGCGGCGGTGGCGTCACGAAGGACGATGCGCACCTCGAGATCGCCACCGAAGGTCTCGTTCAATGCCTCACGGATGATCCCCACCGCGTGCTGCGACGACAATCGACCGACCAGCACCTCGATGGGATGCCCGAGAGTGACCGTGGTGCCGTCGAAGTCGTCGACGACGGCCGCCGATAGCATCGGCTCGAGACTCTTCGACCGCGATCGCACCGCGGTGCGCACCTCTTGAAATCGCTTGCGCACGGTGTCGAGGTCGAGACCGGCCGACGGTGCCGGTTCCGGCTCGGGCGCCGGTGTCGGTGCGGGCCGCGGTGTGGCCACACCCGGCTCGTCCGGCGGCACCTCGTACTCGTCGACGGGTTCGTCGGGCAGCGGGATGTCGTCTTCGTCGGCGACCGGCGCCGGTGCCGGTCGTGGGCGTGACGGCGGTTGCGGCGCAGTCGGATTCCCGCCTCCGCGTGGGCCCGGCATGGTGGTACCGGCCTCCGGACGGCGCGGCGCGGCTTCCGGTGCGGGAGCAGGTGCGGCGGCCAGGGATTCGTCCGGTCGCGACGGCTCGGGCTCCGGCGGCACCTCCACGGGGGTTGAGTCCACAGGGGCCGACTCCACGGGGGTCGACTCCGCCGGAGCCGGGTCCGGCTGTGCCGGTGGGACTTCGGATTCCGGCCGGGCCGCAGGTTCCGGCCGAGCCGCAGGTTCCGGCCGAGCCGCAGGTTCCGGTGCGGCCGGGCGCTCCTGCGCAGCCTTGCGTTGCGACGGACGCACGTACTTCGGCGGCGGCTCGTCGGCCGGCGGGGCGGACACCGGCGCCTGCGGCACAGGCGAGGACGACACAGACGTCGGCGGCACCGTCGGCGCGGATGCCGCCGCGGCACCCGACGCTGCGGGCGCGGCCACGACCACCCCGGATTCGAGCCGTTCCAGACGCTGCAGCAACGCCGCGTCGTCGGCGGAGGTGGTCGGCAGCAACATGCGTGCGCACATCACCTCGAGCAGTAGTCGCGGCGAGGTGGTGCCGCGCATCTCGCCGAGCGCGTTGTGCACGATCTCGGCGAAGCGGGTGAGTCCACCCGGTCCGAGTCGTTCGATCTGCGCGGTCATGCGCGCGAGCTGATCACCGGGCGCCTCCACCAGGCCCCGCTCGGCCGCATCCGGAACCGCTTGCAGCAGAATGAGATCGCGAAGTCGTTCCAGGAGATCCACGGCAAAGCGGCGTGGATCGTGTCCGGCGTCGACGACCTTTTCGACGACGGCGAACAGCGCGGCACCGTCGGCGGTGGCCAGGGCGTCCACGGCATCGTCGATGAGCGCGATGTCGGTGACGCCGAGCAGCGCGAGCGCCCTGTCGTAGGTGACGCCCTGTTCACCGGCACCGGCCAGCAACTGATCCAGAATCGACAGCGAATCACGGGGCGAACCGCCACCGGCACGGATCACCAGAGGGTAGACGTCGGCGCCGACCTGCACGCCTTCCTGCGCGCAGATGTTCTCCAGCAGTCCACGCATCACCGGCGGCGCCAGCAGTCGGAACGGATAGTGGTGGGTACGCGACCGGATGGTCGGCAGCACCTTCTCCGGCTCGGTGGTCGCGAAGACGAAGATGAGGTGCTCCGGCGGCTCCTCGACGATCTTGAGCAACGCGTTGAAGCCCGCGTTGGTGACCATGTGGGCCTCGTCGACGATGAACACCCGGTACCGCGACTCCGAGGGAGCGTAGAACGCGCGATCCCGCAGCTCACGGGTGTCGTCGACGCCGCCGTGGCTGGCCGCGTCGAGTTCGATGACGTCCAGATTGCCCGGACCGCCGGGTGCCAGGGCGACACACGACGCGCACTCACCGCACGGTGTCGACGTCGGACCCTGTGCACAGTTCAGCGACCGCGCCAGGATGCGGGCCGAGGACGTCTTGCCGCATCCGCGCGGCCCCGAGAACAGGTAGGCGTGGTTGATCCGGCCACTGTCGAGCGCGCGGCTGAGGGGATCGGTGACATGCTCCTGCCCCACGACTTGGGCGAATGTCGCCGGGCGATAGGTGCGATACAGAGCCACGCGTCGAGAGTACCGGCGATCACCGACAGTCCGATCCTCTCCCCCACAGGGTCCTCGTCGGTGAAGTTTGACTATTCGCATTTAACACTTACGGGCAATTCTTCTACTTGACACGGCGTTAAGTGAATTCTAGGTTACTTGCCATCCGAGTTGTGCAGATCACAGTTCGGCACCGGACGAGATCCCCACCACCGAACCAGGCGTTGTGCGCCGGAGGTTGCCCAATGACCAGTAACCCGCTGACCAGTAACCCGCTGACCAATAACCCGCTGACCAATAACCCGAGAAACCCGCTGACCGAACTCCCGAGGACCGACACCCCACCGACGGCCGTCGGTCGCGACCGTCCGGCGTCGGCGCCGCCGCGGGAAACGGGCTCGACGCCTCGACGTCGCCGGGCCACCGGGACGCTGGTTGCGGCGTCGGCGGCGGTGATGGTGGCCCAGATCGCCAATGCCCTGCCCGGCGCCCTGAACGGTGTCTTCCAGGAGACCTTCAGCACCGTGGGCTCCCAATTGACTTGGATCACAGCGGCATTCATGATCCCGGTGGTCGTTTTCGAGCTCACCTTCGGCGTGCTCGGCGACCGTTTCGGCCATCGCCGCATGGTCGTCGGCGGCACGGTCCTGGTGGCGGCGGGCTCACTCGTCGCCATGTTCGCCTCGACGATCCAGATGATGTGGGTGGCCTCGGCCATCAACGGACTCGGCGCCGGTGCGATCTTCCCGGCCTCACTCGCCCTCGTCGCGTCGGTCGCGACGACGGTGCCCGAACGGGTTCGCGGCATCGCCGTCTGGGCGGGCTTTCTGTCCGCCGGTTCGGCCGTCTCGCCACTTCTCGGCGGCGTACTCGCCGACCTCGGCTGGTGGCAGGGGTCGTACCTGGTGGTCGTCGTCGTGTCGATCCTCGCCGCCGGGCTGACCGTGGTTCTCGCCGCGGATTCGCCCAGACACCCGGACCGTCGCGGCGACATGTGGGGGCAGATCACCTTCGCCGTCGGGTTGATCGCCGTGCTGTACGGGCTCGTGCAGGGACCCGAGGTCGGATGGGAGGCCAGGCCGGTCGTCACCACACTGGCCGTCGGTTCGGTCCTGCTGGTCGCCTTCGTCGTGATCGAGTCCCGGGTGCGTAACCCACTGCTGGATCTCACCCTGTTCCGCAACCGCCACTTCAGCGTGTCCTCGCTCGTCGCGGTCGTCGGCATGTTCGCGTTCCTGGGCGCGTGCTACTCGACCAGCATGTGGCTCGGCCCGGTGCAGCATCAGAGCCCGCTGTACACCGGCCTGATGTTCCTGCTGTTGCAGGGACCCGCGTTCGTGTTGATCCCCGTCATCAGCCGCCTGCAGATGCGGATTCCGTCGCACCTGCTGCTGACCGTCGGTTTCGTCTCGATGGCCGCCGGGGCCTTCCTCGCGTCGACCAATGATGTTATGTCCCAGTCGGTTTCACAGTTCGTCCTGCCGTGCCTGCTGGTCGGCATCGGTTTCGCCTTCACCCTGTCGCCGATGTCCGCGGTGGCGGTGAACTCCGTTCCCCGCGAGCAGACCGGCACCGCGAGCGCGGTCACCAATCTGCTGCGCGACCTGGGCTTCGCCCTCGGTCCGGTGCTGGTCGGTGCGATCGCCCTGAGCACCGCGGGCACACAGCTGATGAACGGCCTGCAGAGCTCCGGGTTGGCGCCGGCCGACATGGGCCCGGCGATGGGCATCGCACAGGCCGGCGGCCCGATCGCACTGAACTCGATCCCGGCCGGCGCGCCCGGATCGGTGGCGCATCCGATCGCGCTGGAATCACTGGGGAGCGGCTTCGCCCACGCCTATGTGGTGGTCGGTGTCGCCGCGGTGGCCGCGGCCATCCTGAGCTTCGCCGGACTGCGTCCGGGCGCGATCCGCGAGGAGATCGTCGAACCGAACACCGGCGGGTTCCCGGCGACGGGCGTGCCGGCGGCCTGACCGGCCGCCGGTGAAACCGCCGCCATCGGCCGTGTGAGCTACGTGCTCACACGGCCGTCACGCTGGTGAACTGTTCCCGCAGTTGGTATTTCAGCACCTTCCCGGACGGATTGCGGGGCAGCGCGTCGACGAACTCCAGGCGCAGCGGCAGCTTGTACCGCGCCAACTGATCCGCCGCGAACTCGCGCAACTCCTCCAGCGACACCTCGTGTCCGGGGGCGGTGGCGATCACCGCGGTGACGGCCTCACCCCACTTGGCGTCCGGCAGACCGAGAATCGCGATCTCGGCGATCGCCGGATGGCTGTAGAGGACGCTTTCCACCTCGGCCGGGTAGACGTTCTCACCGCCGGTGATCACCATGTCCTTGACGCGGTCGACGACGTAGATGTAGCCGTCCTCGTCCTCGCGGCCGACATCGCCGGTGTGGAACCATCCGCCGTCGTCGATCGCCGCCGCGGTGGCACCCGGATTGTTCCAGTAACCGACCATCACCTGCGGTCCGCGCACACAGATCTCGCCCGGTTGTCCCACCGGGACAGGAGAATTCGTCGCGTCGACGAGCCGCACATCGGACAGCGGCAGCACCTTGTTGCCGGCCGCGCCGATCTTGGCGGCCGACTCGTCGACGCTCATCACCAACGCCAGGGGTGCCGTCTCGGTGAGCCCATAGCCCTGCGCGAAGGCCAGGCCACGCTCGGCGTAGCGTCGCATCAGCGGTTCGGGAACCGGCGCACCACCGCACACCAGGTAGCGCAGCGAGGAGAGGTCCGCGGTCTCGAACTGGGGCACCTGACTCATGAAGAGGTACATCGCCGGAACGCCGAACATCGTGGTGACACGGTGCTTTTCGATGTCGGCGAGGGCCACCACCGGATCGAAGGACTGGGCCAGGACGATGTGTCCGCCCTTCTGCAGGGTGATCAGCGTGGTGACATTGAGGCCACCGATGTGGAACAGCGGTGCGGCGCAGTAACTGATGTCCGAGGAGTCGACGTCGAGACAGAACAGCGCATTGACGTTGTTCCAGAACAGATTCCCGTGCGTGAGCATGGCCCCCTTGGGGCGACCGGTGGTTCCCGAGGTGTACATGATCACGGCCACCGCATCGGAATCAGGTTGCGCCGGAGCCGAAATCGGCTCGCTACCGGCGATGAGTTCCTCCACCGAGGCCCAGCCGTCTCGCGCGCCGACGGCGATGCGACGCTGCAGGGGCAGCGGTTCGTCCCCGGCGTCGACGACCGCGGCGAGATCCGGGTCGGCGATCAGGGTGTGCGCCCCGGAGTCGTTGATGATGTAGGCCAATTCGGTTCCGGTGAGCCGGAAGTTCAACGGCACGAACGTAGCACCGGCCCGGGCGGCGGCGAACATGGCGGTGAGGAACATCGGGTTGTTGAGCCCGAGGTAGGCGACGCGGTCGCCGGCACCCACGCCACCGTCGACGAGGGCGGCGGCCAGGCGGTCGATCCGATCGGAGAAGTCACCGAAGGTGAGCGTGTGGTCACCGAAGGTGATGGCGGGTCGATGCGGACCGATCGCGGCGCGCCGCGCGATCCAGGAGCCGAGGTCCATGGTTTCCGGGGTGCTCACGCGGGTCATGACGATTCTCCTATGGCGAGGGATGCGCTGATGGGACGGCCACTCGGGGCCGCCGACGCTGACAGCGTAGAACGTAACCCGCATCACAGGAACAGTTTCAGTGAACTTTGACTAACTCAATTTCCCGGGACGTGGCGACACCGATGTCACGTCGGCCGGATCAGGCACCGCGGACCGTCGCCCCAGCACCACGATGGTGGCCAGCACCGTACCGAGGAAGATCGCGTTGTAGGGGTACACCAGGAAGAACTGCGCCCAGGCCGGGCCGGTCTCGGCCTTGAAGAACAAACCCATCAGGTACGCGTCGGGCATCACGCGGTTGACGAACCACATCGGATACGCGAAGTGGGTGCGCCACGCGAACGCCACCAGCACGAGCAACACGCCGCCGGCTCCCGCAAGCATCCGTCGGATCGGCGAGAGATCGGTTCGCAGCACCAGGTCCACGCAGATCACCAGCACCGGGACGAACCACACCCAATGATGTCCCCACGACATCGGGGAGATCGCGCAGGAGGTCATGCCGACCACCGACAACGCCAAGAGCTCATGCCCGTTGCGGTGGGCGAGGACGGCCGCGGTCATGCCCAGCCCGAGGGCGATGAGGACCACCGTCAGCCACAGCAACTGATTGGGGGCGTCGGAATGTGCGAGGTTGGCGATCATGCCGCGCAGCGACTGATTCCCGAGGGTCTGGGGTGCCCCGACCCGGTTGGAGTCGAAGAGTTTGTCGGTCCAGTACGACCACGAGGCGCTCGGCAGGAAGACGAAACCGACGACCATGGTCAGCAAGAAACCACCCACGACCCCGGCCATCGTCCGCCATCGACGCAGCAACGCGTAATACAGCAGGAAGATCAGCGGGGTGAGTTTGATCCCGGCGGCGATGCCGGCACCGATGCCCTTGAGCCGTGACCCGTCGGGCCGGAGCAGATCGGCGAGGATCACCAGCAGCAGAAAGACGTTGATCTGGCCGTACCAGATCGTCGTGCGCACCGGTTCGAGCAGCATCGACACCGCGACCAGCCCGACGGCCAGGCTCCGCAGTGGCCACGTCGCGCGCCGCCCCAACGCCGCGAAGCACAACATGATGACGACGTAGAGCGCGACGATGATGCCGATACTCCACACGATCCGCGCGGCCTCGAAGGACATCCACGCGAACGGCATCAACACCACGACCGAGACCGGCGCATACGTGTAGTCCATCTGCCCGAGCAGTTTCGCGTCGTAGAGGCTGCCGCCCTCCCACACCGTCCGGGCACCCTCGCGGTAGACGTCGAGATCAAGCTGGTAGTCGAACAATCCCCAGAACGGCGTGGTGAACGGCATGATCGCGTGCTGACACCACAGTGCGATCGCGGCGAGGATCAGTCCGAGCGCAACCAGTCCCACCGGCCGGGCGACGTGCGTCGGGGTGCGGCTCACCCGGTCGGTGGTCGGCCCACCGTCGGTCAGCATCGGCCTACCGGCACGCCCACTCCTCAGGCGTCGATCGCGGAGATCAACGTCTCCGTGGCGGCGAGCAGTACGCAGGTGGCGACGCCGTCCATCGCGACCTGGAGGTCATCGGTGCTGGGGAAGGTCGGTGCGAGCCGGATGTTGCGGTCGTGCGGATCGTTCTTGTACGGGAAGGCCGAGCCCGCGCCGGTCAACGCGATACCGGCCTCCTTCGCCAGGGCGATGGTCCGTTTGGCGGCACCGTCGATGACGTCGAGGTTGATGAAGTAGCCACCCTCGGGTTCCGACCAGGATGCGACCTTGGATTCGGCGAGCCGGTCGGAGAGGATGTCGAGGACCATCGTGAACTTCGGCGCGAGGATCTCGCGGTGCCGGGCCATGTGGGCGCGCACGCCGTCGGCGTCGCCGAAGAACTTCGCGTGCCGCAGCTGATTGACCTTGTCCGGGCCGATGGTGGCGAAGCCGACGTTCTTGACGAACCAGTCGACATTGGCCTTCGACGACCCGAAGAAGGCGACGCCGGCACCGGCGAAGGTGATCTTCGACGTCGAGCCGAGCACGTACACGCGGTTCGGGTGCCCGGCCTCGGCGGCCCAGTCGAGCACCGGGAACGGTGGCGGCGGGGCGTCGACGAGGGTGTGCACCGCATACGCGTTGTCCCAGAAGATACGGAAATCGTCGGCCGCGGGCATCGACAGCAACGCGCGGGTGACCTCCTCGCTGAAGGTCACGCCGGTCGGGTTGGAGTAGGTGGGGACCGCCCACATGCCCTTGATGCTCGGGTCGGCGGCGAGGAGTTCGGCACACACCGCGACGTCCGGGCCGTCGGGGTTCATCGGCACGGTGATCATCTCGATGCCGTACTGCTCGGTGATCGCGAAGTGGCGGTCGTAACCGGGCGCGGGGCACAGGAACTTGACCGGTCCCGAGCCCCACGGCTGCGCCGAATCCGGGGTGCCCTTGAGCAGGCCGAAGGTCACCAGGTGATGCATCAGGTCGAGACTGGCGTTGCCGATGGCGATCAGATTGGCAGGGTCGACGGCAAGGAGTTCACCGAAGATCGCGCGGAGTTCCGGAAGTCCGGTCAGGCCCCCGTAATTGCGGGTGTCGGTGCCGTCGGCGGCCCGGTACTCGTCACCGGGCAGCGCGAGAAGTTCGTTGGACAGGTCGAGCTGCTCGGGCGCGGGCTTGCCGCGGGTCAGATCGAGTTTCAGGCCGGCCGTGCAGAGCGCGTCGTACAGCTTTCGGAGGTCGTCCTGGGTGGCGCGGAGTTCGTCGGCACTCTTCGAGTGAAAGTTCAACGCGGGACCTCTCGCGAAGCCGACGCGAGCGGGTGGGCGCCGGCGAAAGTGATCGGGGATGTGAGATCTGTAGGGGACCCCGCGCACCCGAGAGAGCCCGTTGACCCTTGCTGCCTTCCGGCCCTGGGGGAGTTCACAGGATGCACGCCGCGCGGGATCCGTCGTCAAGTGTAGCGAGTCGGATCGGACCCGGATCACCACCCCCGAAACGGCACCGGAAAACGGTCGAATCCGACCATTGCGGCATCCGCTGCGAGGTGGGTGACGCCGCCGTAGCGTCGGGCAGATCCCCACAAGGGATCGTCCACCGCACGACGTCTCACCACCCCAGGAGATTGAGAACCCATGGCCTCTGTCGACCAGAAGGCGCCCGCGTCCACCGGGCACGGCTCGCTCGGATCGAGCCTCAAACCACGTCACATCACGATGATCTCCATCGCCGGGGTCATCGGCGCCGGCCTGTTCGTCGGCTCGGCCAATGCCATCGCCAAGGCCGGACCCGCCGTCCTCATCTCCTATGCGATGGCCGGCACGCTCGTCGTCCTGGTGATGCGGATGCTCGGCGAGATGGCCACGTCCAACCCCGACACCGGATCGTTCTCCGTCTACGCCGACCGCGCCCTGGGCCGTTGGGCAGGATTCTCCGTCGGCTGGCTGTACTGGTGGTTCTGGGTGCTGGTCATCCCTGTCGAGGCCACCGCGGCCGCGGCGATCCTCACCGACCTGATCGGTGGGGCGCAATGGATGTGGGCCCTGGCCGTGACGGTGCTGCTGACCGTCACCAACCTGGTCAGCGTCGGCAACTACGGCGAGTTCGAGTTCTGGTTCGCCCTCATCAAGGTCGTCGCCATCGTCGCGTTCATCGTGATCGGTGTCGCCGCCATGCTCGGCTGGATTCCCGGTTCCCATGTGAGCGGGATCCACCATCTCTGGGAGCCGGACGGCTTCATGCCCAACGGTTTCGGCGCGGTGATCGCCGGCATGCTCATCACGATGTTCTCGTTCATGGGCACCGAGATCGTCACCATCGCCGCGGCCGAATCGCCGAACCCGGAGAAGGGCATCACCAAGGCCGTCAACTCGGTGATCTGGCGTATCTCATTGTTCTACCTGGGCTCGATCTTCGTGGTCGTCGCCCTGCTGCCCTACAACCAGCTCCCCGACGGGTCATATCAGTCGGTTCTGCAGGCAATCGGCATCCCGGGCGCCGCGGTGATCATGGACATCGTCATCCTGACCGCCGTCGCGTCGTGCCTGAACTCGGCGCTCTACACCGCCTCCCGCATGCTGTTCTCCCTCGGCACCCGCCACGACGCCCCGTGGGCCGTGCGGCGGTTGACCCGCAACGGGGTGCCGTGGGTGGCGGTGCTGCTGTCGATGGTGATCGGGTTCGTCGCGGTGATCGGCAACTACGTGCTGCCGGACAAGATCTTCGCGTGGCTACTGGCCACCAGCGGTGCGATCGCCCTGTTCGTCTACCTGACCATCGCCGCGAGCCAGCTGAAACTCGGACGCAATCTGCGGCTGGAAGGGCATCGGCCGCCGGTCAAGATGTGGTTGTTCCCCTACCTGACCGGCGCCGTCATGGTGTTCATCGTCGCGATCCTGATCCTGATGATCTTCGACGATGGTCAACGCCAGGCCATCATCTTCTCCGCGATCTCCGCGGCGATCATCGTCGGTGCCGGCGTCGTCGTGCAGAAACGCAGCACCGATCCACATCCGGTGGCGCCGGCGGAGGACTGATACTGGGCGATCACGGACGAGACCGCCGAGGAAAAAGGCCCGGTCCCGCTGGATCACAGCGAGGCCGGGGCTTCGGCGGAGGATAGGAGATTCGAACTCCTGAGGGCTGTTAACCCAACCCGCGTTCCAGGCGAGCGCCATAGGCCACTAGGCGAATCCTCCAACGACGGTCGATCATACTGGTCGGGCCGTCGCAACCCAAACCGCCCGGTGCCGTCCTCACCGATCGCCGCCAGTGACGAAGCCGCCGTCACCGGGCTACGCCGGTAGTCCTTGCGCCCTTCACCGTCAGCGGCTGCCCGGCGACCATCAGCACCACCGTCTCCGAGGCATCGGAGATCACTGTGTTCAGCCGCCCCAGCGAGTCCCGGAACAACCGGCCCGATACCGAGGCCGGCACCACGCCGCTGCCCACCTCGTTGCTCACCGCGACCACCGGCTGCTCACACGCCGCCCATGCCGATACCAGGTCGGCGACATCAGCCTCCACCGCCGTCAGGTCACCGCTGTCCCACACTCCGTGCAAATCCATCCGCGCCGTCAACCACGTTCCGAGGCATTCGATGAGCACCGGGCCGCTGGCCTCGCGCAGCGCCGAGGTTACATCGGTGGTCTCGACGGTCACCCAGGCCGGCGGGCGTCGACGACGATGCTCGGCGACCCGTGATGCCCACTCGGCGTCGCCGTCGGCCGCAGCGCCAGCCGCCACCACCGTCACATCGGCTCTGTCCAGCAACGACTCCGCGTACCGAGACTTACCCGACCGCACCCCGCCGAGCACCACCGTCCGCGCACCCCGACGGGCGCAATCCTTCATGGTCTCCTCCATGACATCACCCGGCCCACGCAGCGGCACCACCGCCGGACCGTCGGGCCGGCCCAGCACCTCCACCCGAGCACCGTATACATCCGAAACACGTTGTGCGGTCAGCACTTCTGCCGCAGACCCATCGGCGACGATCTGCCCCTGCGCCATCATCACGAGTCGCTCCCCGTAGTGCGCGGCCGCGGTGAGATCGTGCATCGCGGCGATCACCGTGATGCCCGCGTCCCGGCGCATGGAATCGACGAGGTCGAGCACCTGCTGCTGATGACCGATGTCGAGTGCACTGGTCGGCTCATCCAACAGCAGGACCCGCGGCTCCTGCGCCAGCGAGCGCCCCAACACCACCCGCTGCAGTTCTCCGCCGGAGAGCGCCGTCGCGAGGCGGTCGGCCAGGCCACCGAGACCGAGACGGGCGATCACCGCGTCGACGACGTCGTCGTCGTGCGCCGTCTCCGTGCCGAAGCGTGGAATGTGCGGCGTACGTCCCAGCCGGATGAGTTCGCGCACCGTGACGCCGTCGGGTACCACCGGTCGCTGCGGCATCAGGGCCACCGCCCGGGCCACCGCGCGCCGAGGTGAGCGGGCCGGCGTCAGCCCGGCGACCTCGACCTCACCGTCGAAGGGCACCAGGCCCACCATCGCGTGCAGCAGGGTGGTCTTGCCACAACCGTTGGGCCCCACCAGCGAAACCCATTCGCCGGGGGTAACCGTCAGATTCACCTCGTGAAGTACCGGACGGCCGCCGCGCTGCACCGCGAGCCCCGCGCACCTCACCGTACCGGTCATGCCGCACTCCGGCTGCGACGCAGGACCAGCAGGAAGAACGGCGCTCCGATGGCCGCGGTCACCACGCCGATGGGAAGTTCGCCGGGCGCGGTCACGGTCCGGGCGATCACGTCGGCCAGCACCAGAAACGCACCACCCACCAGGAGAGACAGCGGCAACAGCAGACGATGCCCCGGTCCCATCACCAGCCGGACGGCATGCGGTATCACGATGCCCACGAAACCGATGAGCCCGCTCGCCGACACCACTGCGGCGGTACCCAGAGTCGCCACGCCAATCAGCAAGAGCCGCACCCGTTCCGGCGCGATGCCCAGGCTCGACGCCTCGACGTCGCCCACCGCCATCACGTCCAGCGTCCGCCGGTACAGGGCGATGACCGCCACCGACACCACCACATACGGCAGCACCCGGGTCACCTCGGTCCAGCCGTCGGTGGACAACCGCCCCAGCATCCAGGAGTAGACCTGGCGCAACGTGTCGTCGTGGAACTGCATGAAGAACGTCTGGATCGCGTTGGTGAAGGCGGCCACGGCGACGCCGGCGAGGATGATGACCACCTCACTGCGCCCACCGCCCACCGTCTGCCCGAGGGCATAAGTGGCGAACACCGCGATCATGCCACCGGCGAAGGCGGCCACGGGAACTCCCGTCGACCCCATCACCCCGCCGGCGACGATCGCCAGTGTCGCGCCGAGGCCCGCCCCGCTGGAGACGCCCAGCAGGTAGGGATCGGCGAGCGGGTTCCGAAACACACCCTGGTAGGCGGCGCCCGCGATCGCGAGCATCGCACCCACGATGGCGCCCAACACCACCCGGGGTATCCGCACGTCCCAGAGAATGGTCTGTTGGCGGGGTGTGAGTCCGGAGTCGATGTTCACCAGGGGCAGCCGGTCGACGATGTCGGCGAGTATGCCACCGGGCGTCAGACCCGCGGGCCCCACCAGGATGCCGACCAGCATCGAGACGATCAGCGCGAGCGCGGCGACACCCAACGCGAGAACGCCGCGCCTGCCCACTCCGGTCATGGTGCCGGTGCGGTGACGGGGATATCCTTCACGATCCCGGCGACCTGATTGACGAGGTCGACGATGCGGGGTCCCCACCTGCTGGCGATGTCGCCGTCGAGGACGTGCATCTGGTCGTCCTTGACCGCGGCGATCTGGCCCCAACCCGCCCGTGCCGCGACCGCCTGTGGCGTCACCCCGCAGCATTGCGCGTCGGCGAGGAAGATGACCTGCGGGTCGGCGTCGAGGATGTACTCCGCCGACAACTGCGGATACCCGTTGCCACCGGTCGCGATCGACTTCAGCCCGAGCATCGTCATGATCTGCCCGATGTAGGTGTTGTCGGTGACCGAGTAGAAGGTGTTGTCCAGCTCGTAGTAGTAGGTCAGCGGCGTCTCGCGGGTGGGCACCGACTGCACCGTCTTGTCGATCTCGGTGCGCATGGACGACACCAGTTCGGCAGCATCGCCCACGTGCCCGGTTGCCGCACCCACCTGCTCTATTTGCGTGTACGTATCGTCGAGGGTCTTGGCCGCAGGCAGTTGCAGGACCTCAACGCCGGCTCGCTTGAGCTTGGCGATGATGCCGTCGCTGTCGTCGGAGAGGACCACCAGGTCAGGGTCGTAACCCAGGATCGCCTCCAAGTTCGGCGTGTAGCCCGAGAGCCTGGTCTTGGGTGCATCGGATGGATAATTCGACTGGTCGTCGACGGCCTTCACCTGATCCCCGGCGCCCACGGCGAAGAGCATCTCGGTGGCGGTTGGGCTCAGCGAGACGATGGCGTCCGGGTGCGCCGCCCCGCTCCGGTCCGCCGGGGTGGTGTCGGTGTCCGCACACGCCGCGAGCAGCGCGAGAACTGCGACGAGCGAAGCGAGCAGCGATGATTGGCGTCGCGACACGGCACCGTCCTTCGTCCGAGGATCAGTTGACTACCCGACGCATCGGCTGATCTGGCTCACCCTTCGGGCTCACAATTGCGCCGACAGCGCCGGATTCGCACCGGCTTCCACCGAAGTCGCGTCAGGTGTCCCGCCGGGTATGCCTCCGGCAGAACATGTGAAGGGTAGCCCAGCGGCGCACCGGCGCCATCGGGATGGCCGAGACCACCCACTCGAGCCCTGACAACGCACGTACGCTCGATGTCGTCGGGTCTGCAACCCGCGCCGGTCACCGACCCGCACCGATGCCGACCCGCACCGATGGCGCAGTGGAGAGGAAACCATGTCTGGTCCGTCGAGCCCATCCGTACCGATCGCCGTCCTCGGGGCCACCGGCGGCCAGGGCGGAGCCGTCGTCGATTCGCTGCTCACCGCTGGGGTGCCGGTGCGCGCGGTGGTGCGCTCCCCCGGCTCCGAGCGCGCCCGGGCGCTGGCCGATCGCGGCGTCGAGCTCGTCGTCGGGGACATCGTCAGCGGCGACGGCCTCACCGAGGCGTTCACCGGTGCGGCAGGCGCGTTCGCGTTGACCACTCCGTTCGAGACCGGCGTCGACGCCGAACTGGTCCAGGGCGACGCCATCATCGCCGCGGCCACCGCGTCGGCCCTTCCGTACCTGGTGTTCAGCTCGGTGGCCAGCGCGAACCTGAACACGGGTGTGCCGCATTTTGATTCGAAGTTCCGGGTCGAACAGCGCCTGGCCGCCACCAGCATTCCCCACACCGTCGTCGGGCCGACCTACTTCTACGACAACATCTTCGGCAGCAAGGATGCGATCGACGCGGGACTGTTGCTGATGGGGATGCCGGCCGATCAACCACTGCAACAGGTGTCGCGCGCGGATCTCGGGGACTTCGTCGCGGCCCTGTTCGCCGATCCGCAGGCGCACGTGGGGCGGCGCATCGACATCGCATCGGACTCGGTGACACCGGGACAGATGGCGGCGGTCCTCTCATCGGTCCTCGGCACCGAGATCCGCGCGGAAGCCTATGATCCGGAACGGATCTCATCACCGGACATGCGGGCGATGTTCACCTTCCTCGGAACAACCGGCTACTCCGTCGACATCCCGGCACTACACCGCGAGTTCCCGGCGGTCGGGTGGCAGTCATTCGCCGAGTGGGCGGCAGGCGCTTTCGGCTGATCGGTCATTCGATGCGGTTGCCCTTCTCGTCCCAGTGCGCGGCGACCTTCTTGCTCGGCTGGACTCGTGGGGGTTCACCCGGCATCTTCGGATAGCTCGGCGGGTAGGGCATGTCACCGAGACCGTCCGCGTCGTCACGGTGCACCATCTCCAACAGCGACTCGAGACCTCGTCGGTGGTCGGCGATGTCGGCCATCGGATCACCGCGCCGCGCAACGAGATCCGGAACCGTGGACATGGTGCAGTCGTCGGGGTGAACCTCGGCGAGCTCGGCCCAGGTGACCGGTGTCGACACCCGGGCAGCGGCGCTGCGCCGGACCGAATAGGGCGAGGCCATGGTGCGGTCGCGGGCGTTCTGGTTGAAGTCGATGAAGATCCGTTGGCCGCGTTCCTCTTTCCACCACGAGGTGGTCACCCCGTCCGGATCTCGACGTTCCATCTCGCGGGCGATGGCGATCACGGCACGGCGGGTCGCGATGAAATCCCACTGCGGTTCGATCGGGACGAACACGTGAATACCTCGTCCCCCTGAGGTTTTCGGGAATCCGGTGTAGCCGAGCTCGTCGAGAAGCGGGGCGAGGATCTCGATGGCGACGCGTCGCACATCGTCGAAGTCGGTTCCGGGCTGCGGATCGAGATCGATGCGCAGTTGGTCGGGATGGTCGTTGTCTTCGTCGTGGGTGGGCCAGCTGTGGAAGGTGACGGTGCCCAGGTTGGCGCCCCAGACGATGTCGGCGGGGACGGTGGGGCGCAGGGCATCTCCGGTGCGGCCGGAGGGGAAGGTGATGTGCGTCGAGAGTACGTGCTCGGGACGTTTCTTGGCGATGTGCTTCTGGTAGATCTCGTCGCCCTCCACACCGTCGGGGAACCGTTGCAGGAAGGTCGGGCGGTCGCGGAGTGCGGTCATGATGGGGCCGTCGGCATCGTCACGCGGCAGTGCCATCGTGCGGTAGTAGCCGACGAGATCGCGCTTGCGGCCACCGTTCTCGCCGAGTTCCGGGAAGTAGATCTTGTCCGGGTTGCTCATTCGGACGGCGATGCCGTCGACGTCGAGTTCCTCAGCAGGCGATCGCGAAGCCACCTCAGTCCTCCCCTTCGAGCACGTCGTGCAGGTCGTAGGTCAACGGGACCTCGAGTTGGTCATAGCCGCAGCTCTCAGGGTCGCGGTCGGGGCGCCAGCGCAGGAACTTCACCGTGTGCCGGAAGCGCCCGTTCTCCATCTGATCGTAGGCGACCTCGGCGACGAGTTCGGGCCGGATCGGAATCCACTGCCCCGACTTCTCCGACCGCCAGCGGGTGGGTTCGCCGGCGGCGGGTTTGTCCGGGTCCAGCCGCATCGGCTCGAACATCTCCTGCAGTTCGATGCGCTTGGCGTCGGTGAAAGCGCTTGCGCCGCCGATCATCCTGGGTTGTCCATCGTGGTAGAGGCCCAATAGCATCGAACCGAGTCCGGTGCCGCTCTTGTGGATTCGATATCCGATGACCACGCAGTCGGCGGTGCGCTTGTGTTTGACCTTGATCATCTCGCGTTTGTTCTCGACGTAGCGCCCGGCCAGACGTTTGGCGACGACGCCGTCGAGTCCGGCCCCCTCGAACGCCGAAAACCACTCCTGCGCCCGGACCGGGCTTTCGGTGACGCGGCTGACGTGGAACCGGCGATCACGCCCACCCGGGCCGATCGCCTCGAGCAGTGTGTCGCGGCGGGTGGTGAAGGGTTCGGCGAGCACGCTGGTGGTGCCCAGTGCCAGCGCGTCGAAGCCGATGAAGATGGCCGGGGTGGTCTCGGACAGCATGGTGACCCGTGACGCGGCCGGGTGGATGCGTTGAGCCAGTGAGTCCCAGTCGAGGCGATGGGTGCCCTCGATCAGGGATGGCACCCCGATCTCGCCGTCGAGGACCACCTTGTCGGGCAGTTCGTCGCGGGCGGCATCGACGATCTCCGGAAAGTACCGCGCCAGATCCTTGCCGCCACGGGACCCGATGACCACCTCGTCGCCGTCCCGAAAGAGCAACGCGCGGAAACCATCCCACTTGGGCTCGTAGGACCATTCGGGTTGGTCGGCGGGTTGCGGGGGGATGCCGGTGGTGGCCTTGGCGAGCATCGGCGCGATGGGCGGGTTCACGGGAAGGTCCACGGGTCCATCGTCGCCCACTTGTAGCCTCGGGGGCAATGATCAACAATCCCGGCGATTCCGGTCCCCCTGCGCCGGCCTCGGTGACACCGGCGGGACGCTTCGCGCCGTCCCCGTCCGGCGAACTGCACGTCGGCAACCTGCGCACCGCAGTGCTGGCCTATCTGTTCGCGCGGACCACCGGGCGACGATTCCTGTTGCGGATGGAGAATCTGGACCGGACGGCCGTCGGCGCGGACGCAAGGCAGATCGCCGATCTGCGATCGCTGGGGGTCGACTGGGAGCCACCGGTGGTGTATCAGACCGATCGGCTGGGGCGGTATCGGGAGATCATCGACGGGTTACGCGCGGCCGGTCGCACCTTCGAGTGCTTCTGCACGCGGCGGGAGATCCTCGAGGCCCCGTCGGCACCGCACACCCCGCCCGGCGCCTACCCGGGCACGTGCCGACACCTCACACCGATCGAGCGTGACCGCAAGCGGGCCTCCGGTCGCCCGCCTGCCATCCGGATCATCGCCGATGTCCGCGAGTTCACGGTGACCGATGTCCTGCACGGCAACTACACGGGTGCGGTCGACGACTTCGTGATCCAGCGGGGCGACGGCGCACCCGCCTACAACCTGGCGGTGGTCGTCGATGACGCCGAGCAGGCCATCGATCAGGTCTGCCGGGGTGACGACCTGTTGTCGTCGGCACCCCGACAGGCGTATTTGGCAACCCTTCTCGGGCATGCGCCACCCACCTACGCGCACGTCCCGATGGTGCTCAACCGCGACGGTGTGCGGTTGAGTAAGCGTGACGGCGCGGTGACACTCGCGGATCTCGCCGCACGCGGCGTCGACGCCGCAACGGTTCTCGACCACATCGCGGCGTCCGCGGGTCTGGCCGAGGCGGGTGAGCACATCGACATCGCCACACTCGCAGAGCGATTCGACCCTGCAGTGCTACCACGGGAGCCGTGGATCCTGACCGCGGACGAGTGGGACTGAGCCGCCCCGTGCGACGCTCATCTCCTGCGGGGTCAGCCGGGTCAGCCGGGGTCAGTCGGCCGTTGCGAGCAACCTCGTCAGCACATCATCGATGGAGAGCACACCTGTGACCCGGCCCTCGTCGACGACCACCGCAATGTGATTGCGGTACTGACGCATACGACTCAACGCGTCGTACACCGGCAGGCCCGGATCGAGTTCGAGCACATCACGCATGAGGTCGCCGGCGGTGGCTCCGGCCGGCGCGTCGAGGCTGTCACGCACATGCACCACGCCACACACGCGATCTCCCTCGCGCACCAGCAGGCGCAGATGTCCGGTCTCACGACCACGGTCCTGGATCTGCCGGGTGTCGGCGCCGGCGCCGACACCACTGGGTTCGACGAACGTCGCCATGTCACCGACCGTGAGCGATGCGAGATCCAAAGCACTGGTGAGGTGTTCGCGGTAGCGCTCCTCGAGGGTTCCGACCATCGCCGAATGCTCGACGAGCTGCCGTAGGGTCTCCGGGTCTCCGCCACCGGCCACCTGGTCGACGGCGTCAACGCCCACCATCTTCAGCACACGGTTGGCCAACCGGTTGAGCACGACGATCACCGGTCGGGTGAACCACATGAACACACGCATCGGAATGGCCAACAGCACAGCAGATTTCTCCGGATGTGCGATCGCCCACGACTTCGGCGCCATCTCACCGACCACCAGATGCAAGAAGGTGACGATGATGAGCGCCAGGACGAAGCCGGCGACGTCGGCGATCCACAGGGGCGCGCCGAGTTGCTCGATCGCCGGGGTCAGCCAGTGATGCACGGCCGGTTTGGTCACCGCACCCAGTGCCAGGGTGCAGACGGTGATGCCCAACTGCGAACCGGCAAGCAGCACAGACAGTTCCGAAGCGCTGCGCAGTGCCGCCCGGGCGGAACGACTTTTCGACGCAGCGTCCTCCAGCCTGTGTCGGCGCGCCGCGATCAGCGCGAACTCGACGGCGACGAAGAACGCGCTCGCGGCGATCAACGCCAGTGTGACGGCGACGACAACCCACGGATTGCTCACCGCTCGTCCACCTTCTCGCTCATCTCCACCGTGACGAGCACCGACGACGGCACCCGATTGGCGACGGACACCACCGTCGCGGTGACGAGCGACTCCGACGCGGTGGCGTCGTCGGCCAGGACAAAGGGGTCGGGCTCCACGGGCAGCTCGATCGTGTCCCCTTCGGCGGGAAGCTCGCCCGCCGACGCGATGATCAGACCACTGAGGGTTTCGTAATCACCTTCCGGCAGTTCGTGTCCGAGCGCTCGGGAGACCTCGTCGAGGTGGGCGTCGCCACGGATCAGCCAACCGTCGTCGGTCTTCTCGATGGGTCCGGGGGCAAGCGGGTCGTGTTCGTCGTCGATCTCGCCGACCAGTTCCTCGGCCATGTCCTCGGCGGTGACGATGCCGGCGAAGCCGCCGTATTCGTCGATGACGACCGCCATTTCGTCGCGGGCCTCGGTGATCTGATCGAGGACACGAGGCAACGGCAGCGTGGCGGGCACGATCACGGCGTCGCGCACCAGATCAGCGGCGATACGTGCCGTCGGCGTCGGCGTGGCCGACCATTCCAGGACGTCACGCAGATGCACGACGCCCACGACGTCACCGGACTCGTTGTCGAGCACCGGATATCGGGTGTGTCCGGTGGCCATCTTGGTGCGCACCTCGCCGAGATCGAGATCCGCCGGCACAGAGTCGACACGCGGTCGCGGGACCATGGCGTGTTCGGCGGTGCGTTCGGGGAATTCCAGCACCCGATCGAGCAACTGTGACAGTTCCTCGGGTATCTCACCCGACTCGGCGGATTCGGCGACGATGTGTTCGAGGTCGCGCGGTGTGGCCGAGTGCTCGACGTCGTGCACGGGCTCGATGCGCAGGGCCTTCAGCAACAGATTCGACGCGGCGTCGAACAGCGTGATGACGGGTCCGAAGATCTTGAGGTAGGTACTCGTGGACCAGGCCAGGCGACGTGCCACCGGTTCCGGACGAGCGATCGCGAGGTTCTTCGGGAACAGCTCACCGAAGACCATCTGGATCACCGTGGAGAACAGCACCGCCAGCACCGTGCCGATGGCCACGCCGACGGTGACCGGGACGCCGACCTCGTCCAGGAGGTCGCCGAAGCCCGAACCGATGAGAGGTTCGGCAACGTAGCCGACGAGAAGGCCGGTCACCGTGATGCCCAGTTGCGCTCCGGACAACATGAACGACGTGCGGCGAGTCACCTTCAGGGCACGTTTTGCGGCGGCATCGCCGGCCTCCGCCCGCGCCTTCAGGCGTGACCGGTCGACGGCCATGTATGCGAATTCCTGGGCGACGAAGTAGCCGGTCAGAGCGGTGATCAAGAAGACCACCACGATGCCGATGAGGATTCCGAGCAAGGTCAGCAGCATGACGCCCCGCTCTCGGGGCCGGCGACCATGGCTCGGTCAGAAGAGTATGCCCCCGATTGGGGGCCGGATCGTCGGGGTTTCTTGCGTTTGCGCTGCGCGCGGGTCATCGCTTCTTTCGGTCGAGAGTGGACGCCACCGGGTTGAGTCGTCCGGCACCTGTCTCAGGATACGCAAACCGAACGGATCGTCAGGGCTCGGAGTTCCCGTCGAGCGCTGTCGGTGCGGTGGAGAGCGCCGTCAGCGCGATGGCGAGCGCTGTCGGTGCGGTTGAGAGCGCTGTCAGTGCGGTGGAGAGCGCTGTCAGTGCGGTGGCGAGCGCTGTCAGTGGTTGCGGGGCGAGCCCGCGTAGTAGCGGCCGAGGAAGTCGTCGCGGTACGCCGCGTAATCGCCGGACTCGATGGCGCGGCGGGCACCGTCGACCATCTCGACGATGAACGCGACATTGTGCAGGGTCGCCAGGGTTGCGGCCAGTCCCTCCTTGGCCTTGAAGAGATGATGCAGGTACGCGCGACTGTACTGCGTGGTGTAGTTGGTGATCTCGGGGTCGATCTGGCCGAAGTCCTTACGGAACCGTGAGTTGGTGATGTTCACCCGACCGTCACGGGTGTACACCGCACCATTGCGCGCGACACGGGTCGGCGAGACACAGTCGAAGGTGTCGGCACCGTTCTCGATGGCGGTGAAGATGTCATCGGGTTCGCTGATCCCGAGCAGGTGCTTGGGCGTGTCCTCGGGCAGTTCCTCGTTGACCCAGCCGACGATGGTGCCGAGGTTGTCCTTCTCCAGGGCGCCGCCGATCCCGAAGCCGCCGAAGCCTTTTCCACCCAATTCGCGGTCGATGCGGGACAGCTCGGTGAGGTCGCGCGCGGCCTTGCGTCGCAGATCCTCGTATTGAGCACCTTGGATGACACCCCACAGCGCCTGTTGCGGCCGGTGACTGCGTTCGGTGGACAGCCGATTGTGTTCGGCCAGACAGCGAATGGCCCACAATCGGGTGCGTTCCAGCGAATTCTCCTGATAGCCACGGGTGTTCATCAGGGTGGTGAGTTCGTCGAAGGCGAAGATGATGTCGGCGCCGAGCTGATGCTGGATCTGCATCGACACCTCGGGAGTGAACCGGTGGAACGAGCCGTCGAGGTGCGACTTGAACGTCACCCCGTCGTCGTCGACACGCGACAGGCGTTCCTTGCCCTCGGCGATCTTGTGGTCGTCCTGTTCTCCGGTCACGTCCATCGAGATGACCTTCTTGAACCCGGCACCCAGGGACATCACCTGGAATCCGCCGCTGTCGGTGTAGGTCGGACCACGCCAGTTCATGAAGGCGCCGAGTCCACCGGCCGCGTCGACGATGTCCGGCCCCGGTTGCAGGTACAGGTGGTAGGCGTTGGCCAGCACGGCCTGCGCGCCGAGCGCCTCGACCGACTCGGGCAGCACCGTCTTGACGGTCGCCTTGGTGCCGACCGGCACGAACGCGGGCGTGTGGATCTCGCCGTGCGGGGTCGAGATGACCCCGGTCCGGCCGAGCGTCCCGGGCAGTCGGGTGCCGACCCGGTAGGAATGCGAGCTCACGCCCAGCATCTTCCCAAGAGGACGGCCGGGTGCCCAAACCGGACGCCGTCGGTGCCCCGGGCCACGCCACCGATTCGCTACGGTGAAAACCATGTCGCATCCCATTCCTCGCCGGTCCCCCCGATTCATCACCGCCCGAATTGTCGTCACCGGATTGGCCGGGATCGCCGCCCTCTCACTCGCCGCGTGTGGCAGCGACGAGCAGTCCACCACGACGAGCACCGTCGCGTCCGAGCCCGACGTGACGACGCCGAGCACCAGCGTGCCGGTGGTCGCCGGCCCGAGCCCCCGGTCGCAGAGCCAATCGAGTTCGGCCGAAACATCGGCGGCCGTCGGCGGCACCCCGTGCGGTTCGGTGGCCGGCCCCGACGGTTCGCTGGACGTGGTGGTCCTCGCCGGCGACGTCGACTGCGACACCGCCAAGGAGATCGCGAACGAGTACAGCCCGAAGATCGCGACGGGTCGACAACAGCGGATCTCAGCGTGGACGTGCGGACCGTCGGAGGTCCGCGGTGTTCTCGCGGCGTGCCAGAACGGCGACAAGGTGATCGGTTTCATGCCGTAGGACCAGCCGCCACACTTGACCCTCACGCGACGTGAGGTCCGAAGGTGATGATGTGAGCGAAGGACACACCCCGGTAGGCCACGGTGAGCTGACCGTCGGCGCGACGGCCCGACTCGTCGGCGTGAGTGTGCGCACCCTGCATCACTACGACGAGATCACCCTGGTGGTTCCGTCGGGCCGCACGAGCGCGGGGTACCGCATCTACACCGACGCCGACATCGAACGTCTGCACCGCGTCCTCACCTACCGTGAACTGGGGTTTCCACTCGAGCAGATAGCGACCCTGCTCGACGATCCGACCGCCGACGCGCTGACGCATCTGCGTGCCCAGCGCGATCTGCTGAACGACCGTATCGCTGCACTACACCGAATGGTCGCGGCTGTGGAGGACATGATGAACGCGAAGAAGAGCGGAATCTCGCTGTCGGCGGCGGAGCAGGCGGAGATCTTCGGCGACGAGTGGCGCGGCGAGGAATATGCCGACGAGGCGCAGGAGCGTTGGGGCGACACCCCGCAATGGGAGCAGAGCCGCAAGCGCACCGCGAAGTTCACCAAGGCCGACTGGCAGCGCATCAAGGCCGAGACCGACGCCTTCGAGGCGCGACTGGCCGGGGCGATGCGCGCCGGGGTGGCACCCGGATCGTCCGAGGCGAACGCCCTCGCCGAGGAGCATCGCGCTTCCATCGAGAATTTCTACGACTGCGGATACGAGATGCAGGTGTGCCTGGCCGACATGTACGTCGCCGACCCGCGCTTCACCGAGCACTACGACGCCGTCGAGCCGGGATTGGCCGCCTATCTACGGGATGTCATCCGGGCCAACGCCGAGCAGCAGAGCTGACCGGCGGGGCGGAGCTGACCGGCGGGGCGGAGGTTGACCCGCCGGTCAAGCGCCCCCGACCCGCCGCCGAGCACTCTCATCCCGCCGTCCGCGCATCCTTCCCACCGTGGCGTCCCTTCAACTCGCTGGTCGAACCGCTCGAGGGCCCTCGATTTTTTTGTTGGTCGAGCCGACCGGAGCGCAAGCGAGGAACCGGCTCGAGAGCCCTCGATTTGTTGGTCGAGCCGACCGGAGCGCAAGCGAGGAACCGGCTCGAGAGCCCTCTATCCGCCGGTCGAGCCGGTGAGGAGCGCAAGCGACGAACCGCGTCGAGACCCAGTGACACAAGGCTGAAAACCCCACCACCCCAACCACATTCACTCATCCATACCCCGTGAATAGAAAATATTTGCGAGTCTCGTAGAGAGGGGCTATAATAGAACGCATACGCCACGACGGCACTTCTCGGGGGAGGTGACATCAGCATGACAGACACCACCGACACTCCTCCTGTGTCGCGACCACTGGCACTGATGCACCAGATCACCGCATTGCTCGACGAGCTGGCTGAGACTCCGATGACCTCCTGCTCGGACACCGAGGTGGTCGAGGTGGCGAAACTGTCCGAGCAGATCGCCATGCGGACCCACTTCCAAGGTGATCGGGCGATCGTGGAAATCTCGGATCGTGGTGTGCACCGCAAGGTCGGCAAACGCAGTCTGTCGAACTTTTTGAATTGGGATCTGCGGATCGCGCACCCCAGCATGCGCATCGCGCATATGAAGGCCACCGCCCGATTCCACGGGTTGACCGGGCAACCGGAGGAACCCAAGTTTCCGACGCTGTCGAAGGCGTATGAGCAAGGTCTGATCGGTCACCCTCACCTGTCGGCGGCGTTGGAAGCCCTGGACAACATCCCGAATGCGGTGCCGCACGATAAGAAAGTCGCCGCCGAAGCCACCCTCGGTGAGAAAGCCACCGAACACATCCCGGCGGATATCACCAAGATGGGTGCCCGGATCTTGGCGCACCTCGACCCGGACGGGCAGTTGGTGGAGGAGAAAGAACGCCAACAGCGTCGTAACCTGTGGATCAATCAGTCCCGGGTCGATGGGATGGCGAAACTCAACGGGCACCTGACCCCGGTCACCCGCGCCCTGTGGGACACCATGCTCGACGCCTGGGCGAAACCCGGGATGAACAACTTGTCCGATGCAGAATCCCCGACCGGCGCGATCGGAGACGCCGACCCCGACATGTTGGCCGCCGCGGTGAAACGTGATGACCGGTCCCAAGCCCAACGCAACCACGATGCGATGCACGTGTTGTTGGTGTCGGCGATGAAAGAAGGAGTGCTCGGCACAACGCATCGAGGTCTTCCGGTCGCATTGATCGCCAAAGCGTTCGTGACGGATCTGCTCGCGGGCGCCGGCTATGCCACCACCGCCTCAGGATCCACCATTCCCATTCCCGACCTGCTGACCGCGTTGGGTGACATCGACGATCCCAATGATCTGCAGCAGTATCTGGCGGTGTTCTCCGACGCCATCGACCTGCCCCTGTATTTGGGGCGGTCCCGCCGCCTGGCATCCACCGAGCAGCGGATCGCGTCGTTCTCCCGTACCGGTGGTGAGGTGTGCACCTTCCCTGGCTGCGGGCAACCCGCGTCCCGTTCGGAGATGCATCACGCCAACAAGGACTGGGCTGATGGTGGGAAAACCGACATCACCGACCTCGCTCCCGCGTGTGGGCCGCACAACCGGATCGTCGGACCCAACCCCGGGCAGTACACCACCGGCATCTATACCGACGGCCCACTGGCCGGACGGTGCTGGTGGCAACTCAACGCCGCACCCGGCATGCCGGCGAACCCGAAGGTCGTCAACGACCATCCCGACATCACCGCCCTGTACGAGCAGAAACTCGACCAGATCCGGGATGAGATCCACGGTGACCACAGCGTCAGCGATACCGATTGTGGTGTCGGCGCAACCGAACCCGCAGACACCGACGCGGTTGATGCCGACGTGGTCGATGTCCAGAGCGACAGTGACGCCCCGGCCGCCGACACCTCGCGCATCGACATCGCAGACAGCGTCGACCAGGACGACGACCACGATGCCGACATCCGCGATCAGCCCGAACCAGCCGTCGGCGAATACGACTCGGGCGCAGCCCAATCCGACCCTGCCGAACCCCGACCACCCGACCAGCCGGACGGGCCCGACGCCGCAGCCGATGAGCACTCCGCCGAACCCGGTGTCACCGACACCGGGAAGATAGGCCCGGTCATCTTCGACGGGGACGGTGTTCCGATCACCGAGAATCCCGACGATCCACACACCTCCGTCGGGCTGGATCGTGCCTCACGTACGCGGATCAACGTCCGCGACACGACCACCGAAGAACAAGCACGCGAGCACCGCATCCGTAGTGGCGGATTCCGTATCAGCCGCGTCAACCTCGAGCGTGAGCTTGATGAACTGGCCGCCATCGGCATGAACCCCCGCAACAGCCGGATCGAACGTGTCCTGGCCGCCCGGCTCCACCACCGGCTCGATACCTCCTGAGCCAGCCTCGCCCACCGGTACTGGCCTGGCCTCACGACCACAGAAACTGTTGTGCCGTGAGGAGTTCCAGCCTCGTCTAACGAGGCCTCGACACGGGCTTCGCTAGCGCTCCGCCCGGCTCGACCACCGGGACGGGACCTCGACCTCGATCTCGACAAGCTCAGCCCGGCGGACGCGACCTCCGTTTCGACGGAGCTCAACGCGGCGGCTGGCGCTTCGGTCGGCTCGACCGGCGCTGGGTGCTCGCCGCCGCTAACTCAGCGCGTCGGCCACCCGCTCGAGCGCGGCGACCCGGCTGCCCTTGACGAGCACGGCGTCACCGTCGCCGACGCCGTCGAGGGCGGCGACGGCCGCGTCGATCCCGGAGACGTGCTGCGCGGTGGTTCCGTACAGCGGTTCGTCGACGGCGATCACCTCGACACCGAGCGACTGCGCCTCCAGCGCGATGGCCTCGTGTTCGCCGGCCGAATCATCACCGAGTTCGGCCATCGTGCCGAGCACGGCGAACCGTCGACGCGCGTCGAGCGCGGCGAGCGACCGCAGCGCCGCCGACATCGACGTCGGATTGGCGTTGTAGGAATCGTTGAGCACGACGAGACCCGAGTCGGTGGTGATCAACTCCATCCGCAACCCCGACAGCGCCGCGCCGGCGAGACCGTCGGCCATCGCGTCCACCGGCACACCGAGCCCGCCGGCCGCGGCCGCCGCCGCAAGGGCGTTGGATACCTGATGCTCACCCCGCGCTCCAAGGTGCACGTCGGTCGACCCCCACGGCGTGTGCAGCCGGAACGAGGCGCGCAACTGCGCGTCGACGCTGATGTCGGTGGCCGACACGTCCGCCGACGGGGTCATGCCATAACTGAGGACCTTCGCCGAGGTCCGCGCCGCCATGGCGATGACGCTCTTGTGGTCGGCGTTGAGGACGGCGAGTCCGTCGGCGGGCAGGGATTCGACGAGTTCGCCCTTGGCGCGCGCGACCGCCTCGATGTTGCCGAACAACTCCAAGTGCACGCCCTCCACCCGGGTGACGATGCCGACGGTCGGCTGCGCGATCGAGCACAGGTAGGCGATGTGACCGATACCGCGCGCGCCCATCTCCGCGACCACCGCCTCGGTGTCGTCGGGCGCGTTGGCCAGGGTCAGCGGCAGACCGAGTTCGTTGTTGAACGACTTCTCGCTGGCCGCGGTGACGAAGGTGGTCGCCAGCAATCCGGCGAGCAGGTCCTTGGTGGAGGTCTTACCCACAGAACCGGTGACGCCGACGACCCGTTCGGGCAGGGTGCGGCGGACCAGTCGACCCACCGAGGCCAGCGCTGCGGCGGTGTCATCGCAGGTGACGGCGGTGGCGTCGACGCCTGCGCGGGGCGGTTCGGAGGTCAGGTAGGCGGTGGCACCGGCCGCGACGGCCGACTCGATGTAGTCGTGGCCATTGCGCTCGGCGACGATCGGGACGAACAGTTGCCCCGGCGACAGCGCCCGGGAATCGATTGCTGCGCCGTCGACGGTGATCGCGGGCCCGACCATCTGGCCGCCGACAGCGTCGGCGATCTCACTCACCTGCATGTGCACCCCTCAACGCTAGGACATCGGGCCCCGTATCGTGACACCCATGTCCTCTCCCCTGCTGCGTCTGGTGGTGCTCTACGGTGGTGCGTCCGCGGAGCATGACGTCTCCCGGGTCACCGCGGCCCATGTGATCGGTGCGGCCGATCCGGTGAAGTACGAGGTCGTGCCGATCGGAATCGCCAAGGACGGCACGTGGGTCCGCAACGACAAGGTGATCGCGTCGCTGAGCGATGGCACGCCGCTGCCGGGTGAACTGCAGATCGAGGGCACGACCGTCGAGCCGCTCACCGAGCTGCGGAGCCATTCCGACGCCGCCGTCACCGTCGTGCTGCCGCTGCTGCACGGCCCGCACGGCGAGGACGGCACCATCCAGGGCATGCTCGAATTGTTCGGTATGCCGTATGTCGGGGCGGGTGTGCTGGGTTCGGCGGTATGCATGGACAAGGCGATGGCCAAGGTCGTCGCCGCGCAGGCCGGCATCCCGCAGTGCCGGTGGATCGAATTCCGGGACGGGGTGGACGATTCACGGACCATCACCTTCCGCGCCATCGAGGAACTCGGACTGCCGGTGTTCGTCAAACCGGCCAACCTCGGGTCGTCTGTGGGCATCACCAAGGCCCACGACGCCGCCGAACTGGACACGGCGATCAATCTGGCGCTGCGCTACGACGATGTGGTGATCATCGAGGAGGCGGTGACCGGACGTGAGGTGGAGGTCGCGGTGCTGGGCAACGCGACGCCCGAGACGTCGGTGCCGGGCGAGATCCTGCCGGGCAGCGAATTCTATGACTACGAGGACAAATACGTCACCGGTGCGGCCCAGCTGGTGATCCCCGCGCCACTGCCGGAGGAGGCGGCCGCGGAGGTACGCGAGTTGGCCGCCCGGGTGTTCAGCGCGATGCGCTGCGCCGGGATGGCCCGGGTGGATTTCTTCTACGAGGAATCCGGTCGGGGCTGGCTCCTCAACGAGGTCAACACGATTCCGGGTTTCACTCCGGGCTCGATGTATCCGAAGCTGTGGGACGCCACCGGCCTGGCCTATCCCGACCTGATCGACCGCCTGGTCACCCTGGCGATCGATCTACACCGGCGGCGTTCGGGTTTCTCCACCGAACACTGATCCCCGGCCATCACGACATGCTCTCGCCGAGCGCCCTCGCCCGAAACACCCTGGCACCTCGGCGATTCGCCCGGTCGGTGACGTAGCATCGACGACGTGACCGGCACCGACGCGACAGCCCAGCCACCGTCGGTGCTGCGTGTACTGGTCTATTCCGACGATGCCGACACCCGCCGTCAGGTGATCAACGCGCTCGGCACCCGCCCCGATCCGGACCTGCCCGAGTTGAGTTTCCTCGAGGTCGCCACCGGGCCGATGGTGTTGGCGCAACTCGATGCCGGCAATGTCGACGTCGCCATCCTCGACGGCGAGGCGACGCCGGAGGGCGGGATGGGCATCGCCAAGCAGATGAGCGACGAATACGATCCGCGCCCACCGACGCTGCTGCTGATCGGGCGCACCGCCGACCGCTGGCTCGCCGACTGGTCACGCGCCGACGCCACCGCGTCGTTGCCGGTGGATCCGATCGAACTGCCGGCCACCCTCACGCAACTGTTGCGCGCCTCCGACAACCGCTGATTCGCCCCTGACCTGGGCATTGCCCACGCACGGTCGGGTCGGCTCGCAAAACTCCGTCAAACCTTCTCGACATCGGCGCCACCGCCGGTAAGGTTGTGGTGTAGCTCACATCAGCCCCAGCGCTGAGCACACGGAGGGTCCACCTGCCCATGAACGCGTACGTCCCGATTCTGGTTCTCGGGGCCATCGCTGTGGGTTTCGCGGTGTTCTCGGTGGTGATCGCCTCGGTGGTCGGCCCACGCCGGGCCAACCGCGCCAAACTTGATGCCTACGAATGCGGCATCGAGCCGATCGGCGGCGGGCAATCGGTCCTCACCGGGGTGAGACAGTCTGTTGTGCAACGTATTCCGGTGAAGTACTACCTCACCGCCATGCTCTTCATCATCTTCGACATTGAGATCGTCTTCCTGTATCCGTGGGCCGTCGCCTTCGACGCGCTCGGCTGGTTCGGGTTGGCGGCGATGGCGCTGTTCGTCGTGAACGTGTCGGTGGCCTACGCCTACGAGTGGCGCCGCGGCGGGCTGGGCTGGGATTGATGACCCGAATCCACCTGACGGACAGGGACATCGCACAGACGCGTGCGTTCCACATCGGCGTGAAGCACACAGGGATGGCACTGCGGTGCCAGATCCACGGGAGGTATCGGTAGCGAGCCTGGCACACCCCGTGCCGACCCGTCCGATGCGACGAGGAGGTGAAACGATGGGCCTCGAGGAGAGACTGCCCAGTGGTTTTCTACTGAGCACGGTCGAGGATCTCGCCGGATTCATGCGCAAGGGGTCGCTGTGGCCCGCCACCTTCGGTCTGGCGTGCTGCGCCATCGAGATGATGGCCACCACCTCGGGCCGATACGACCTCGCCCGCTTCGGCATGGAGGCCTTCCGCGCCTCGCCGCGCCAGGCCGATCTGATGATCGTCGCCGGTCGGGTCAGCCAGAAGATGGCCCCGGTGCTACGCCAGATCTACGACCAGATGACCGAACCCAAATGGGTTCTGGCGATGGGTGTTTGCGCATCGTCGGGCGGCATGTTCAACAACTACGCGATCGTGCAGGGCGTCGACCACGTGGTACCCGTCGACATCTACCTCCCGGGTTGCCCGCCACGACCGGAGATGCTGCTCAACGCCATTCTCGCGCTGCACGCCAAGATCGGCGAGATGCCTCTGGGCGTCAACCGTGAGGAGGCCATCTGGGCGGCCGAGCAGGCAGCGCTGCAGTCAACGCCGACAATCGACTTGAAGGGACTGCTGCGATGAGCGAGAAGCCCCCGTCGTCGCCGCCGCCGGCGTCCTGTCCGTCCTCGGTCGCGGGCCCGGCCGACGAGGTCATCGGTGTGCGTCACGGCCTGTTCGGGGTGCACGGCAGCGGCGACACGTCCGGCTACGGCGGATTGGTGCAGACGGTCACGCTGCCGGCGGCGCAGCGTCCGTACGGCGGATACTTCGACGAGGTCGTCGACGAGCTGGCGGCCGCACTCGAGAACTCCACCGGACCGGGTTACGACGCGGCCATCGAGAAGGTCGAGATCCATGCCGGCGAGATGACCCTCTACGTGGTGGCACGGCACCTCCCCGCGGTCGCGCTGACGCTGCGCAATCACGAATCCCTGCGCTTCGAATTGTGCTTGGGCGTCAACGGGGTTCACTATCCGCAAGACCATGGCCGGGAACTGCACGCGGTGTATCCGCTCGCCTCCATCACCCACAACCGCCGGCTGCGTCTGGAGGTCGCGGTACCCGACGCCGACCCGCACATCCCGTCCCTCACCGACATCTACCCCACCAACGACTGGCACGAACGCGAAACCTACGACTTCTTCGGCATCGTCTTCGACGGCCACCGCGCGCTGACCCGCATCGCGATGCCCGACGACTGGGACGGACATCCGCAGCGCAAGGACTACCCCCTGGGCGGAGTTCCGGTGGAGTACAAGGGCACACAGGTCGCACCGCCCGACCGACGGAGGTCGTACTCATGACCGATCTGGATCCCCGCCCGGGACGCACCACCCATCCCGAACGCTCCTACACCGTGTCCGGTCAGGACTGGGAGGAGATCGTCTCCGAGGTCGCCGCGCGTGCCGCGGCCCAACCCTCCCAGGAACGCATCGTCGTCAACATGGGACCCCAGCATCCGTCGACACACGGTGTGCTGCGTCTGATCCTCGAGATCGAGGGTGAGACCGTCACCGAGGCGCGCTGCGGAATCGGCTACCTGCACACCGGTATCGAGAAGAATCTGGAGTACCGCAACTGGATTCAGGGCGTCACCTTCGTGACCCGGATGGATTACCTGTCACCGTTCTTCAACGAGACCGCCTACTGCCTGGCCGTGGAGAAGCTCCTCGGCATCACCGACGACATTCCCGAGCGGGCGTCGGTGATCCGGGTGATGCTGATGGAACTCAACCGCATCTCCTCGCACCTGGTGGCCCTGGCCACCGGCGGCATGGAACTCGGTGCGGTCACCGCGATGTTCTCCGGATTCGGTATCCGCGAACAGATCCTGGACCTGTTCGAACTGATCACCGGCCTGCGGATGAATCACGCCTACATCCGACCGGGCGGTCTGGCCGCCGACCTCCCCGACGGGGCGGTCGAGCAGATCACCGAGACCGTCGACGCCATGCCCCCGCAACTCGAGTCGCTCTCGGACCTGTTGACCGACAACTACATCTGGAAGGCTCGCACCTGCGACGTCGGATACCTCGACCTCACCGGATGTATGGCGCTCGGCATCACCGGTCCGGTGCTGCGGTCGACCGGTCTGCCCCATGACGTCCGTAAGTCGCAACCCTACTGCGGATATGAGGACTACGACTTCGACGTCATCACCACCGACACCTGTGATTCGTACGGCCGCTACGTGATCCGGGTCCGGGAGATGAGCGAGTCGGTGCGGATCGTGCGGCAGTGCCTGGACCGGTTACGGCCCGGTCCGGTGATGGTGTCCGAGGCGGACATCGCCTGGCCCGCCGATCTCGCCCTCGGGCCCGACGGTCTGGGCAACTCCGCAGACCACATCGCCGAGATCATGGGCACCTCGATGGAGTCGTTGATCCATCACTTCAAACTCGTCACCGAGGGGATGCGGGTGCCGCCCGGCCAGTGCTACGTCGCGGTCGAGTCGCCGCGCGGGGAGCTCGGGGTGCACATGGTCTCCGACGGCGGAACCCGGCCGTACCGAGCGCATTTCCGCGATCCGTCGTTCACCAATCTGCAGGCGGTGGCCGCGATGTGTGAGGGAGGCATGGTGGCCGACGTGATCACCGCCGTGGCGAGTATCGATCCCGTGATGGGAGGGGTGGACCGATGAGTGAACCCGTCTTCGTCGAACTCGGTGTGGGCCCGGGTGAACCCGCCCGGGAACCGGCCGCGCACTGCCCGTCGACCCCCGCTCCGGCCATCGAATTCGGTGCGCCGGCGGAATATTCGTCCGAGGTCACCGACCGCCTGCGCACGCAGGCCACCGAGATCGTCGCCCGGTATCCGCGAGCGCGCTCGGCGTTGCTCCCGCTGCTGCACCTCGTGCAATCCGAGGACGGCCGGATCTCGCTCGCGGGCATCGGATTCTGCGCCGACGTCCTCGACCTCACCGAGGCCGAGGTCGCGGCGGTGGCGACGTTCTACTCGATGTTCCGCCGCACGCCGACCGGCGAGTACCTGATCGGGGTGTGCACCAACACCCTGTGCGGCGTCCTCGGCGGCGACGAGATCCTGGCGCGTCTGTGCGAACACCTCGGCATCGAACCCGGTGAGACCACCGCGGATTCGCGGATCACCGTCGAGCACATCGAATGCAACGCGGCGTGCGACCTCGCGCCGGTGGTCATGGCCAACTGGGAGTTCTTCGACCGGCAGACCCCGGAGTCGGCGATCGAGCTGGTCGAGGACCTGCGCGCCGGCGTCGAGGTGATGCCGAGTCGGGGAGACCGTGCGGTCGACGGATTCCGCGGGACGGCACGGACATTGGCCGGGGTCGGTGATGCGGCCTCATTCGAAGGCGACGAGACTCGCTCATCCACTGCCGATTCCGGCGATCAACCACGCGAGGACGAACCGTCCATCCCGCCGGTGCTGTCGCGGCACTGGTCCGAGACGGAATCGTGGACACTGCGAAACTATGAGCGGCACAACGGTTATCGCGGCCTGCGGGCGGCGTTGGAGATGGCGCCCGACGACGTCATCGCACTGGTCAAGGCGTCCGGCCTGCGGGGTCGCGGCGGTGCCGGATTCCCGGTGGGCATGAAGTGGTCGTTCATTCCGCAGACCTCCACCGACCGCACGCCCGATTCCGATGCGCCACCACACTATCTGGTGGTCAACGCCGACGAGTCCGAGCCCGGCACCTGCAAGGACATACCGCTGATGCTCGCCACACCTCACGCGTTGATCGAGGGTGCGATCATCGCGGCGTACGCGATCCGCGCCCGGCACGCCTTCATCTATCTGCGTGGTGAGGTAGTCGGAGTGTTGCGCCGCCTGCGTGCCGCAGTCGACGAGGCCTACGCCGCAGGGTATCTCGGGGGCAATGTCCTCGGTTCCGGTCTGGACGTCGACCTCATCGTGCATGCCGGTGCCGGCGCGTACATCTGTGGTGAGGAGACGGCGCTGCTCGACTCCCTCGAGGGCCGGCGCGGACAACCCCGCCTGCGGCCTCCGTTCCCGGCCGTTGCCGGCCTGTATGCCAGCCCGACGGTCGTCAACAACGTCGAGTCCATCGCCAGCGTCCCCGCGGTCCTGCGCAACGGGGTGGACTGGTTCCGCGAGATGGGTACCGAGAAATCACCGGGATTCACCCTGTACTCACTGTCCGGGCATGTGAACCGTCCCGGCCAGTACGAGGCCCCACTGGGAATCACGTTGCGGCAGTTGCTCGACCAGGCCGGCGGGGTGCGCGACGGTCATCGGCTCAAGTTCTGGACGCCGGGCGGATCGTCGACGCCGATGCTCACCGACGAGCACCTGGATGTCCCCCTCGACTACGAGGGGGTCGGCGCCGCCGGATCGATGCTGGGCACCAAGGCATTACAGATCTTCGACGAGACCACCTGCGTGGTCCGTGCCGTGCTGCGGTGGACCGAGTTCTACGCACACGAGTCGTGCGGTAAGTGCACCCCCTGCCGCGAAGGCACCTACTGGCTGGTGCAACAACTGCACGCCATCGAGTCCGGTGATCTGGACCTCGACGGGGTCACCGATGCCCTCGACGTCCTCGCCGACGTCACCAACAGCATCGTCGGAAAGTCGTTCTGCGCCCTCGGCGACGGTGCCGGCAGTCCGATCGTCTCCTCCCTGAAGTACTTCCGCGACGAATACATCGCGCATGCCCGCACTGGCACCGAGGGCGGATGCCCCTTCGACCCCGGTGCCGCAACGGTGTTCACCGATCACCGCATCCCTCACATCCCGGGAGTGAACCGATGACCGCGCTCTCCGATCGACCGACCGTCACCGAACCCCCGGATCTGGTGAGCGCCACCATCGACGGCACCGAGATCCGGGTGGCGCCGGGCACCCTGGTGATCCGCGCCGCCGAGCAGGCCGGCATCCAGATCCCCCGGTTCTGTGACCATCCGCTGCTCGCCCCGGTCGGCGCCTGCCGCCAATGCCTCGTCGAGGTCGAAGGCCAACGCAAACCCCTCGCGTCGTGTACCACCACCGTCACCGACGGTATGGAGATCCGCACCCAGTACGGGTCCGACGACGCCGCCCGCGCCCAACGCGGTGTGATGGAACTGCTGCTCATCAATCATCCCCTGGACTGCCCGATCTGTGACAAGGGCGGCGAATGCCCGCTGCAGAACCAGGCGATGACCGCCGGTCGGGCGCAGTCCCGTTTCACCGGGACCAAACGCACCTACGTCAAACCGCTCCCGCTGTCGTCGGCCATCCTGCTGGACCGGGAACGCTGCGTCCTGTGCGCGCGCTGCACCCGCTTCGCCGATCAGATCGCCGGGGACCCGCTGATCGCACTGGCCGATCGTGGTGCGCTGCAACAGGTCAGCGTCGTCAACACAGACGGTGAGGATGCCGGTTCCGGCGTCGCCTTCGATTCGTACTTCTCCGGCAACACCGTGCAGATCTGCCCGGTCGGCGCGTTGACCGGCACCGCCTACCGGTTCCGGGCCCGCCCCTTCGATCTCGTGTCGACGCCGAGCGCGTGTGAACACTGCGCGAGCGGATGCGCGCAGCGCGTCGATCATCGTCGCGGAAAGGTGTTGCGGCGCCTGGCCGCCGACGATCCCGAGGTCAACGAGGAGTGGAACTGCGACAAGGGCCGCTGGGCATTCGCCTACACCGCCACCCGGGACCGGTTGACGGCGCCGCTGGCCCGCGACCGGCACGGTGACCTCCGCGAGGTGCCATGGGCGCAGGCCCTGCGCATCGCCGCCGACGGTCTGCGTGCCGCCCGCGGCCGGGCCGGTGTCCTGACCGGCGGACGCCTGACGGCCGAGGACGCGTACGCCTATTCACGGTTCGCCCGAACCGTGCTGGACACCAACGACATCGACTTCCGCTCCCGTCCGCACAGCGCCGAGGAGACCGCCTTCCTCACCACCCACATCGCCTCACGAGCCGGCGACGTCACCTATCGCGACCTCGACGCCGCCCCCGCGGTGTTGCTCGTCGGATTCGAACCGGAGGAGGAGTCCCCCATCGTCTTCCTGCGGTTGCGACGCGCGGTCCGTGAGTCGCGGCAACGGGTGTATGCCGTGGCGGCGTGGCGTTCCCCCGGTGTCGCCAAGCTCGGCGGGACGCTGATCCCCACCCTGCCGGGCGGCGAGACCGAGGTGCTCGACTCCCCCGATACCGCTGCGTTGCTGAGTGATCCGGCGTCGGTGATCCTGGTCGGTGAGCGCACGGCGCAGTCGCCGGGGGCCCTGTCGGCGGCCGTGCGGTTGGCCGAACGCACCGGCGCCCGCCTGGCGTGGATTCCGCGGCGCGCCGGTGACCGCGGCGCCGTCGAGGTCGGTGCACTGCCCACCCTGCTGCCGGGTGGCCGCCCGGTGACCGATCCCATTGCTCGCCGGCATCTCTGCGATCTGTGGGAGCATCCGGTCCCCGAGACACCCGGGCGCGACGTCGGTGAGATCCTCGCGTCCGCCACCTCCGGCGACATCGATGCCCTCCTGATCGGCGGCGTCGACCCCGCCGATCTCCCCGACCCTCACTCGGCCGAAAGTGCCATCGACGCAGCAGGATTCGTGGTGAGCCTGGAGATCGCGCACTCGACGATCACCGAACGCGCCGACGTCGTGCTGCCCGTCGCGGCGGCCCCGGAGAAGGCCGGGATGTTCCTCGACTGGGAGGGACGGGCCCGTGCCTTCCCCGCCGCACTCGCCGACACCGGCCGCCTCCCCGATCATCGCGTTCTCGACGCCCTGGCCCAGTCCGCCGGCGTCGACCTCGGATGCCGCGAGATCGCCGACATCCGAGCACAATTGGCGCGGTTGGGACCGTGGACCGGACCACGACCGGAGCCCTCACCGGTGTCGGCTCCGTCACGCCCGGCCACCACCACCGGCGAGGCCGTACTCGCCACCTGGCATCAGCTCCTCGACCGCGGCCGACTGCAGGACGGCGAACCCCATCTCGCCGGGACCGCGCATCCGCCACTGGCCCGGATGTCGGCGGCCACCGCGGCATCCATCAACGCCCGCGACGGTGACCGGGTCACGATCGGCACCGACCGCGGCGTCATCATCCTCCCGCTGCACATCGTCGAGATGGTCGACGACGTGGTGTGGGTTCCGACCAACTCGGAGGGCTCGCAGGTGCCCTCGACACTCGGGGTGAGCGCGGGAGCGGTCGTTCACATCGGTATCGCCACCGGAGGTGACGCATGATCACCGCAGCCACCGACTACCCGACCCTCGCCGACTTCGGGCACGACCCGTGGTGGTTGGTGCTCATCAAAGCCGTCGCGGTGTTCGGCTTTCTGGTGGCCAATCCGCTCGTCGCGATCCTCGCCGAACGCAAGATCATGGCCCGCATGCAGGCCCGCATCGGCCCGAACCGGGTGGGGCCACGCGGCCTGCTGCAAAGCGCCGCCGACGGCGTCAAACTGGCCCTGAAGGAGGGCATCACCCCGTTCGGCGTCGACAAGGTCATCTACTTCCTCGCGCCGATCATCGCCGTCGTCCCGGCGATCCTGGCCTTCGCGGTGATCCCCTTCGGCCCGATGGTGTCGGTCGCCGGGCATCAGACGCCACTGCAGCTCACCGATCTCCCGGTCGCGGTGCTGTTCATCCTGGCGATGGCGTCGATCGGGGTGTACGGGATCGTGTTGGCCGGCTGGTCCTCCGGCTCCACCTACCCGCTGCTCGGTGGGCTCCGGTCGACGGCGCAGGTCATCTCCTACGAGATCGCGATGGGCCTGACGTTTGCCGCGGTGTTCCTCGACTCCGGCACCATGTCGACGTCGGGAATCGTTGCCGGACAGCACAACTACTGGTACGGACTGGTCCTGTTGCCGTCCTTCGTGATCTATGCGGTGTCGATGGTCGGCGAAACCAACCGCGCCCCTTTCGATCTGCCCGAGGCCGAGGGTGAACTCGTCGGCGGCTTCCACACCGAGTACTCGTCGCTGAAGTTCGCGATGTTCATGCTCGCCGAGTACATCAACATGGTCACCGTGTCGGCGTTGGCCACCACCCTGTTCCTCGGCGGCTGGCAGGCGCCGTGGCCGCTGAGCCTCTGGGACGGCGCCAATTCCGGCTGGTGGCCGATCCTCTGGTTCACCCTCAAGGTCTGGGTGTTCATGTTCGTGTTCATCTGGCTGCGCACCAGCCTGCCGCGCCTGCGTTACGACCAGTTCATGAACCTGGGCTGGAAGGTCCTGATCCCGGTGTCGCTGACCTGGGTGATGGTGGTGGCGCTGATCCGCGCGTCGTTCCCCGTCAACGCAACGGTCCCACGCGCACTGACCTCGGCGGCCGTCGGGTTCGTCCTGACCGTCGCGTTGTTCTGGGCGGTGCGCCAGGTGATCCGGCCCCGCACCACCGCGGCCGGACCAGCGGTACCGGAACGCGCCGCGGCCACCTCGAAACCGCCACCGTTCGACGCCATGGCCGGCGGATTCCCCGTCCCGCCGCTGCCCGGGCAAGTCCGCACAGCCACCGCCACTGAAACCCCCGCCACCGGGACGACCGCCAAGGAGACCACCGATGCCTGACTCGCGGAAGCCCCCCGACCTCCTGAAGCCGCTGAGCGGCATGGGTGTGACGTTCTCCGGGATGTTCGCGCCGACGGTCACCGAACAGTATCCCGAGGAGAGACGGCCCACCGCGCCGCGCTATCACGGTCGCCACCAACTCAATCGGCATCCCGACGGCCTGGAGAAGTGCGTCGGATGTGAACTGTGCGCGTGGGCGTGTCCGGCCGATGCGATCTTCGTCGAAGGTGCCGACAACACCGACGCGCAACGATTCTCGCCCGGCGAACGCTACGGCCGGGTCTATCAGATCAACTATCTGCGCTGCATCGGCTGCGGACTGTGCATCGAGGCCTGCCCCACCCGCGCACTCACCATGACCAACGAGTACGAACTCGCCGACGACAACCGGGCCGACCTCATCTACGAGAAGCATCAGCTGCTCGCGCCGCTGGCGCCGGGAACCGAACCGGCGCCGCACGATACGACCGCCGCAGTGGCGGACGGAACGGCACCCACCGAGGCCGACTACTACCAGGGACGCGTGGATCGCGCCGGGCACGTGATCCCCGCCGACGCCGAGGCCACCCGGTGACTCCGTCCGGTGTGGTGCTCGCCACCGTCCTCGCCGACGCGTCGCGCACCTCCACCGGTGAGGCGGTGCAGTTCTGGGTGCTGGCCGTCGTCGCGGTGGCCGGTGCGCTCGGCGTCGTCTTCGCCACCAAGGCGGTGTACTCGGCCCTGTTCCTCGCGACCACGATGATCGTGCTCGCCGTCTTCTACATCGCCCAGGGCGCACTGTTTCTCGGTGTTGTGCAGGTGGTGGTCTACACCGGCGCGGTGATGATGCTGTTCCTCTTCGTGCTGATGCTGATCGGGGTGGACTCGTCGGACTCGCTGGTGGAAACGCTGCGCGGGCAACGCATCGCGGCGGTCCTCCTCGGAATCGGTTTCGGCGCGTTGCTGTGTGGCGGCATCGGCACCGCCACCGTCGCGGCGACCTCCCCGACGCCGCTGCCCACCGGCAACAATGCGGTGGCCGCGATCGGCGAGCTGATCTTCATCCGCTATCTCTGGGCGTTCGAACTCACCGGGGCGCTGCTGATCACCGCGACCCTGGGCGCGATGGTCCTGGCGCATCGGGAGCGTTTCGGCCCCAAGCGATCCCAGCGGCAGATGTCGATCGACCGGTTCAAGAAGGGCATCGACCAGACCCCGCTACCCAGTCCCGGGGTCTATGCCCGGCACAACGCCGTCGACATCCCCGCCCGCCTTCCCGACGGCAGCGCGTCGGCGTTGTCGGTGAGTGCGACCCTGACGCCCCGGTCACCCGGCGACTCCCCGGCCGGCGAGGCCGCCGAGACGGATCGGGGTCGACGATGAACCCGGAGAACTACCTGTACCTCGCGGCACTGCTGTTCGCGATCGGCGCGGCCGGGGTGTTGTTGCGGCGCAACGCGATCGTCGTCTTCATGTGCGTCGAGTTGATGCTCAATGCCGCGAACCTCGCCTTCGTCAGTTTCGCCCGCATCCAGAACAATCTCGACGGTCAGGTCATCGCCTTCTTCACCATGGTGGTGGCCGCAGCGGAAGTGGTTGTGGGACTGGCCATCATCATGATGATCTTCCGGTCGCGGCGTAGTGCCTCGGTCGACGATGCGGCACTGCTGAGGAGATGACGTGAGTACCGACGCCTCTGCGCACCTGCTCTGGCTGGTCCCGGCGTTACCGGCGGCGGGTGCGGCGTTCCTGCTGCTCGCCGGCCGCCGCACCGATCGCTGGGGACATCTGCTGGCGTGCGTCCTGGCGGTCGGATCATTCTGCGTCAGTGCCGCTCTCATGCTCGGCATGGTCGGCCGTCCGGCCGCGGACCGGCCGGTGCATCAGGTCCTCTACACCTGGCTCGACGTCGGGCCCGCCGACTCCGGCAGCGGTGGCCTGTCGGTGAGCATGGGACTCTACCTCGATCAGTTGTCCATGTGTTTCCTGCTGCTGATCACCGGGGTGGGCAGCCTGATCCACATCTACTCGATCGGCTACATGGCCGACGATCCGGACCGACGCCGATTCTTCGCCTACCTCAACCTGTTTCTCGCCGCGATGCTGATCCTGGTGCTCGCCGACACGTACCTGGGGCTCTATCTCGGGTGGGAGGGTGTCGGTCTCGCGTCCTACCTGCTGATCGGCTTCTGGCAGGACCGGCCGTCGGCGGCCACCGCCGCGAAGAAGGCGTTCGTCGTCAATCGCGTCGGTGACATCGGTCTGGCGGTGGCGCTGATGGTGATGTTCGCGACCTTCGGATCGGTGTCGTTCTCCACGGTGTTCGCCGGCGCCGAGCAGGCCGGTCAGGGCGTGCTCACCGCGATGGGTCTGCTGCTTCTGCTGGCCGCGTGCGGGAAATCGGCGCAGGTGCCGTTGCAGTCGTGGCTCGGTGATGCGATGGAGGGTCCGACGCCGGTGTCGGCGCTGATCCATGCCGCGACGATGGTGACCGCCGGCGTGTATCTCATCGCGCGGTCCAACCCGATCTTCGATCTGGCCCCCGACGCACGCCTGGCCGTCGCGGTGGTCGGTGCGGTCACCCTGCTGTTCGGGGCGATCATCGGTTGCGCCAAGGACGACATCAAGAAGGCCCTGGCCGCGTCGACGATGAGTCAGATCGGGTACATGGTGCTGGCCGCCGGACTCGGACCCGCCGGTTACGCGTTCGCCATCATGCATCTGCTGACGCACGGATTCTTCAAGGCCGGCCTGTTTCTCGGCGCCGGGTCGGTGATGCACGCGATGAACGACGAGACCGACATGCGTCGCTACGGCGGGTTGCGCAGCGTCATGCCGATCACCTTCGTCACCTTCGGGATCGGATACCTGGCCCTGATCGGCATCCCGCCGTTCGCCGGTTTCTTCTCCAAGGACCTCATCATCGAGGCGGCCTTCGGGGCGGGCGGCGCCCGCGGCGCGATCCTGGGCAGCGTGGCCGTCCTCGGTGCCGGGATCACCGCGTTTTACATGACGCGCATGATGGTGATGACGTTCTTCGGGGAGCGCCGTTGGGCCCCGGAGGCGCATCCCCATGAATCGCCGCCGGTGATGACCGCACCGATGATCCTGATCGCGATCGGGTCCGCGGCCTCCGGGGCGCTGCTCGTCGCCGGGCATGCGCTCGTCGACTGGCTGGAACCGGTGGTCGGGGAACAGCACAGCGAATTGGCCGTTCCGACATGGGTGTTGACGGTCGGGATTCTCGCGGTCGTCGGAATCGGGGTGGCACTCGGGTGGCGCGGGTACGCACGCACCCCCATTCCGCTCACCGCACCCGACGATGTCACCGCACTCACCGTCGCGGCGCGACGTGACCTCTACGGCGACGCTTTCAACGAGCGGGTCCTGATGCGACCGGGACAAACCCTCACCCGCGCATTGGATGCCGTCGAATCCGACGGCATCGACGGCGCCGGGGTGGGCATCGGCACCGTGGTCACCGCGTCGTCGACGCGAATCCGGCACTGGCAGAGCGGTTTTGTCCGCTCCTACGCCCTGTCGATGTTGGCCGGTGCGACGATCATCGTCGCCGCGGTGATGATGATGAGGGCGTGGTGACCATGAGCTGGTTGACGATCCTGTGGCTGGTGCCCGCCGTCGCCGCGGTCGCCGTCCTCACCGTGCCGGCCGGGCGGCCGGACATCGCGAAGTGGCTGGGTCTGGGTGCGACCCTGGTGGTGCTGGCCTGCGCGATCGGCCTCGCGGTCGGCTACGACCCGAATGGGGCACGCTACCAGTTCGTTTCCGACGTGAGCTGGATTCCGTCGTTCGGTGCCCGCTACGAACTCGGGCTCGACGGCATCGGGCTGGTGCTGATCCTGTTGACCGCCGTGCTCATGCCGCTGCTGATCGCCGCGGGCTGGCACGACGCCGATCATTCCGGCTCCCTGGACGATTCGGGCGGACGACGACAGAAGGGCCCGCACACCTACGTCGCGTTGATGCTGTCGGTGCAGGCGATGGTGTTGATGAGTTTCGTCGCGACCGACGTGCTGCTGTTCTACATCGTGTTCGAGGCCATGCTCATCCCGATGTACTTCCTGATCGGCGGATTCGGCACCGGCGATCATCGGGCGGCGGCGGCAGTGAAGTTCCTGCTGTACAACCTCTTCGGTGGGCTGCTGATGCTCGCCGCGGTGATCGGGCTGTATGTGGTGACCGCCCGGGCCGATCTCGGCGTGGGCGGCGGCGGTACGTTCAGCCTACCCGCCATCACCGAGGCGGTCGCTCGGGGCGACCTCGGTGCGAGCACGGGCGTGATGTCATTGCTGTTCGGCGGCTTCATGATCGCGTTCGCGATCAAGGCACCCCTGTGGCCCTTCCATTCCTGGCTGCCCGATTCCGCGGTCGCCGCGACACCCGCGTCGGCGGTGCTCATGATGGCGGTGGTCGACAAGGTCGGCACCTTCGCGATGCTGCGGTTCTGTCTGCAACTGTTCCCGGAGGCGTCGCGGACCTTCGCGCCGCTGATCGCGGCACTCGCCGTGATCGGTATCGTCTACGGCGCGATCCTGGCGATCGCCCAGACCGACGTGATGCGGCTGATCTCCTACACGTCGATCTCCCACTTCGGCTTCATCATCCTGGGCGTGTTCGCGTTGACCACCCAATCACAGAGCGGCGCAACGCTGTACATGGTCAATCACGGAATATCGACGGCGGCACTGTTTCTCATCGCCGGTTTCCTGGTGTCGCGGCGCGGCAGTCGGCTGATCGCCGATTACGGTGGCGTCGCGAAGATCGCCCCGGTGCTCGCCGGCACCTTCCTCGTCGCCGGCCTGGCCACCCTGTCGCTACCCGGGTTGTCACCGTTCATCAGTGAGTTCCTGGTCCTCATCGGCACTTTCACCCGTTATCCGGTGGCCGCGGTCGCCGCGACCGGCGCGCTGGTGCTGTCGGCGATCTACATACTCTGGACCTATCAACGGATGATGGGTGGGCCGCCGAAACCCATCGAGGGTCCGGGTGCGGCGCGCCGGACGATGCCCGACCTCGGCGGGCGGGAACGCCTCGTCGTCGCCCCGCTGCTCGCCCTGCTCCTGGTCTTCGGCTTCTTCCCGCAACCACTGCTGACCCTGATCAATCCGACGGTGGCGCACACCGTGTCGACCTCCGGTACCGAGAACCCCGCACCCGCGATCCCCCCGGGAGGTGCCCGATGACCACCGCAACGCTGGCGGCGATCACCCCACCCGACGTCGAATACTCGCTGCTGTCACCGATGCTCATCGTGTTCGGCTTCGGCGTGATCGGGGTCATCGTGGAGGCCTTCGCACCGCGGTCGGGGCGGTGGCGGCTGCAGCTCGTGCTGTCGTTGACGGCCTTGGGCGCCGCCCTGATCGCGGTGATCGCGGTGGCGATCGGGGTCACCCGTGACGGCGGTATCGGCCGGTCGGCGATGTCGGGTGCGGTGATCATCGATCGCCCGGCACTGTTCCTGCAGGGCCTGCTGGTGGTGGTGTCGATCCTGGCGGTGGCGTTCATGGCCGAACGCGGACTCGAACGGGTCGTCACACCGTCGACACGTCGAGCGACGCCGGCGGGTCGAAGTTCCTCGATACGAGCACGATTCAGTGACGGACCGGGGGCGGCCGCGCAGGCGACCCTCGACGGTGCCAACGCCGACATGTTCACCCCGTCGGGGGCGAGCGAACCCAACTCCGACGACGAGTCCGACGCCACCCGCGCGGGCGGGGTCACCACCGAGGTGTTCCCGCTGACCTTGCTCGCGGTCGGCGGGATGATGCTCTTCGTCGCCTGCGGTGACCTGCTGACCATGTTCATCGCGCTCGAGGTGTTCTCCCTGCCGCTGTATCTGCTGTGTGCGCTGGCTCGCCGAAGACGCCTGCTCTCGCAGGAGGCGTCGCTGAAATATTTTCTGCTGGGGGCATTCTCGTCGGCGTTCTTCCTGTTCGGCGCGGCCTTCGTCTACGGCGGCACCGGCTCCCTGCACCTCGATGCCATCGGGTTGGCCGTCACCGATGCCGCGAACAACGGCGCCGCCGGCCTGCCTCTGATCGGGCTGGCACTGCTCTCGGTGGGGCTGCTGTTCAAGGTGGGGGCCATGCCATTTCACTCCTGGGTGCCCGACGTCTATCAGGGTGCGCCCACGCCGGTCACCGCATTCATGGCCGCGGCCACCAAGATCGCCGCGTTCGGTGCGCTGCTGCGCGTGTTCTATGTCGGCTTCGGCGGGGTTGCCGACGACTGGAAACCGGTGCTGTGGGTGATCGCCATCCTCACCATGCTCAGCGGCGCGGTGATGGCGGTGACACAGTCCGATGTCAAACGGCTGCTGGCATATTCGGCGGTGACGCACACCGGTTTCATCCTGCTCGGCCTGATCGCCTACGACGAGGCGGGCCTCAGTGCGACATTGTTCTACCTTGCGGCCTATGCATTCTCGACGTTCGGAGCCTTCGCCACGGTGGCGGTGGTGCGCGAACCGGCCACCTTCGGTTCATCACGCGCCGATGCATCCGGTCCCCATCTGTCCGGCCGGGAGGCCACCGGACTGGATCAGTGGGCGGGCCTGGGACGCCGCTATCCGCTTGTCGGAGCGATGTTTTCGATGTTCCTGCTGACGTTCGCCGGGATCCCGCTGACGAGTGGTTTCATCGCCAAGTTCGATGTGTTCGCCGCGGTCGCGGGCAGTGGCGGCGCGGTCCTGGTGGTGATCGGCGTGATCAGCAGCGCCATCGCCGCGTACTTCTACATCCGGATCATCGTCGCCATGTTCTTCGCCGACGTCCCCGTCGACGCGCCACATGTGGTGCGGCCCAGTCCCTTGACGACGGTGCCGATCGCGTTGTGCACCGCCGTCACGATCCTGCTGGGATTCTTCCCGCAGCCCCTGCTGGATCTGGTGGGGGCGGCGGGTAACTTTCTCTAGGCGAACAGCGGCACAGTGGTGCCGGGTTCGGCGCCGTAACGGTCGATCACCTTGTTGAGTTCGCTCTGCATGTACCAGGTGTGCAGTCCGAAGGCGAACATCAACAACCAGCACAGCAATGGATTACATGTCTCGGCCAGGCCGGCGCTGCGTTGCGCGTCGCGAATCCGCTTGCCCGCGTTGTTGAAGCTGATGATCGGTGCGATGACGGTCCAGCCGAGGAACAGGATGACCAGCATCGGGCTGGCGACCGGGATCTCCTTGCGGCGGTCGAAGGCGGCCATCTCCTTGTGGATCTTGTAGTACCAGACGAATGTGTAGATACCGAGGGTGATGATCGGCAGTCCGAGCCACACCGCAATCGTGTTGCGCCGCTTCATCTGTTGACCGTCGGCCACCGGCGCCGTACCGGGCTGGCCGAGCGCCGAGGACCCCGTCATCGCCGGCGATGGAGCCGACTGTGATTGCGCGGCAGCAGGATTGACCTGCCCCGGTGGAGGACCGAACGGCGCCGGGGCGCCCGGGACCGATCCCGATGGTGCACCGGGCGGAGTAAACGGGGCGGCCTGAGGTGGCGGTCCGTAACCGGCAGGAGCCTGCCCGCCTTGCTGCCCCATCGTCGGCGCCTGCCCCGGTCCGCCGGCGTCGGGTGCCTGATGACGGGGCGTGGCCGTGGGAATCGACTGGACGGGCGGCGGCGCTTGACGCGAACGCTGCCCCGGTGGCGGATAGCCGGCCTGCCCGGGGGTCTGCGGTGGCGGTCCGGACGGTGGTGATGTGCGGGTGTGCACCCTCGTCGGTGCCGCGGTCGGCGACGGCGTCGGCGGACGCAGGTACTGGGTGGTCTGCGCGGACGGTCCGGGCGTCGGTGCGCTCGGCGGTGGGGGCGACGTCGGAGCGGTGCTCGGGGGCGCGCCGGGCGGCGTCGGCACCCGGTACTGCGTGGTGGGGCCATCGAGCGGGCCCGAGGTCGCCGCGTCGTCGTCCGGGTTCTGTGGAGAGCTCACCCCTACGATGATCAGCCATCACCGGTGGTCGGTCCACCGAGTTCGCTCAATTGGTGGACACCCGCGTCCTCAGGAGCTGCGGAAAGTGGGGGAGGAAAACTCTTCCCCCGGAAATCGCCTCGTCCCGTGGAAACTCCTCGCCGACGACGCGGTTTCTGGGGGAGGAACGTTCTTCCCCCACTTTTCGCCGACGAAACTCCCCCGCACTCGCGCCCGAAACCCCAAAATGGCCCCCCACCTGCACAGATGGGAGGCCATTTCTGGCGGTGGCGGAGGGATTTGAACCCTCGGTACGGGGTTACCGTACACAGCATTTCGAGTGCTGCACCTTCGGCCGCTCGGACACGCCACCGCCGAAGACTGTACCGCAGGAGCCCGTCCAACCTTAAATCTGCTGGTCAGGCCCGTAAACGCGCTGTCAGTGACCGGTCAGCTTGTCCTTGACGTCGTCCACCTTGCCCTTGACGGCATCGGCGACGTCGCTGATCTTCTGCTTGCCCTCGGCGACGGCCTGATCGCCCTGACCTTCGGCTTTGAGGTCCTCGTCGCCGGTCAGACTCCCGGCGGCTTCCTTGCCACGACCCTTGAGGTCTTCGGCCTTGTTCTTCGCATCATCGGAAAGTGCCATGTGGTGCCTCCTGTACCTGGGCGTCACGCGCGGATGCGTTCCGCCTCGGCGGGAAGATGCAGGTGGGCCGCGTCTCGACCCCCGCATCGATGGCGCGTACGTCACGCGTGGTGCGTACGCGGGGGATGTTCCCCGTCTCCACCGTACCGACGGTAGGCCGACGACGTCGGGCGCCGATACTCAGCTGCCGAACTTGCCCTTCAACTCGTCGAACTTTCCCTTCGCGGTACCGATCGCACCCTGCACCTTCTCGCTGCCGGCGAACTCGGTGATCTTGTCCTTCGCGGTACCGACGGCGTCCTGCACCTTCTCGTTCTCGACGACCTCGGTGAGCTTCTCCTTCGCGGTGCCGATCGCGCCCTGGACCTTCTCGCTGCCCGCGACCTCGGTGATCTTGTCCTTGGCGGTGCCGATGACCTCGTTGACCTTGTCTGCTGCGTCTGACATGGAAGTTCTCCTGCTCGGTGGGTGACGGTGAGTGGTGCTGGCCTGCTGTTCGTCCAATGTGCCACAGCGCGAGCCGGTCCGAGTGGTATCACCCCGGCCTGCACGGATGTCCGCCGACAACCGCACCGACGCGTCAGGAATCGCGTCGCGATGCGAAGAATCCCACCATCAGATCGCGGCACTCGTCCTCGAGAATCCCGCCGCGGACCTGCGGGCGATGCGTCAACCGTGGGTCCCGGACGACATCCCACAGTGAGCCCACCGCACCGGTTTTCGGTTCCCAGGCGCCGAACACCAGGGCGTCGATCCGGGACAGGGTGATGGCGCCCGCGCACATGGTGCAGGGTTCGACGGTGACGGCGATGGTGCACCCGGGTAGCCGCCAACCGTCACCGAAGGCGGCGGCCGCAGCGCGCAGTGCCAGGATCTCGGCGTGGGCCGTCGGATCGGCGTCGACCTCTCGCCGGTTGGCGGCGCGGGCGAGCTCCACCCCGTCGGGGTCGAAGACGACGGCGCCGATCGGGATGTCGTCGGCACCGGACTCGCCGGCCGCCGACAGCGCGGACCGCATCATCGCCTCCCACGCGGCGAGTTGCGTTGCGCCCGAGACGGTCAATGCCCCAGGGAATCCAGAACGCGCGAGAGTTCGTCGGCGAACCCGAGGCGGGCGGCGATCATGCCGATCTGTTCGTCGGCGTAGAGATCGGTGTCGCCGACGATGACGCCCATCACCGCGTCGGGGAGCCCGAGGTCGGCGAGGATTCCGAGATCGCCTTCCTCCCACGGATCCACGTCGTCGAGGTCGTCGGGGTCGATGTCGGGGACATCGATGTTCAGCGCGTCGAGGACGTCGGCGGCGATGTCGTAGTCGACGCCCGCGGTCGCATCGGAGAGCAGCAACCGGGCCCCGCCGGGAGCCGGGCGGATCACGATGAAGAACTCCTCGTCGATGTCGAGCAGACCGAACACCGCGCCCGCCACCCGCAGGTCACGCAGCTGACGTTCGGCGGACTCGATGTCGGTCAGGGCCGTCGACTTGAGTGGTGTGACCCGCCAAGCGGCGTCCTCGCGTACGACCGCGACCGCGAAACCCTCGACTCCGTCGACGGCATCCTTGCTGTTGGAACCCGATACGTCCGCTCCGGCACCTGCCATGCAGGTCACGGTAGCCCGAAGGTGCCGCCCACCCCAAGTCCCGAATGACCCACATCGCAGATTCTGTTCTCCTCGTCGATCTCCGTGTCCTCGCCCACCGGCGATGTGCAAATCTGGAGTCGTGACTGAGCGCGGCAATCGACCGGTGTGCATTCTCGGACTCGGACTGATCGGCGGATCGATGATGCGGGCGCTGGCCGCGTCGGGCCGCGCGACGTTCGGCTACAACCGATCCGCCACCGGTGTCGACGCCGCCACCACGTCCGGACACGACGCATCCACCGATCTGGATGCCACGCTGCGCCGCGCGGCCACCGAGGACGCGGTGATCGTGCTGGCCACGCCGGTGACGACGATCGAACCCATCGTCGCCGCGATCGCCGAGCATGCGCCTGCGTGTCTGCTGACCGACGTCATCAGCGTCAAACAGCCCGTCGCCGAGATCCTGCGCCGGGTGTTTCCGCAGGCCCGGTACGTTGGCGGACACCCGATGGCCGGGACGAGCCGGTCCGGCTGGGAGGCGGCCGACCCGGACCTGTTCGGTGACGCGATGTGGATGGTGACCACCGAGGACGACACCGACGCCGCCGACTGGACCGTCGTCGCCGACCTCGCCCTGTCCCTCGGCGCCGCGGTGGTCCCGGCGGCCGCCGACGCTCACGATCGCGCGGTCGCCGCCATCTCGCATCTGCCGCATCTCACCGCGGCGGCCACGGCGGCCGTGGGTGCGGGTGAGAGCGACCTCGCGCTGCGCCTGGCGGCCGGGAGTTTCCGCGACGGGACGCGGGTGGCCGGGTCCGCCCCGCAATTGCAGCGGGCGATGATCGAGGCGAATGCGGTGGCCGTGCTCAACGTGCTCAGCGAGACCATCGACCGGCTCATCGCCGCCCGCGACGAACTGCGCGACCACGGCACCACCGCCGTCCTCGTCGACGACGGACACCGCGCACGGATGGCGTACGAAGCGATGAACGATCGACCGCGCGTCGCCATCACCGATGTCGAGGTGGGTGCGCCGGGCTGGCAGAAGGCGATGCGTGGCGCGGCCCACCGTGGTCACGTCTGGTTGGGCTGACCATCTCGACGGAAACGCCTCGGCACACCGCGGGGCGACTGATCAGGTTCGGGTCGGTGATGTTCGGCCTGGTGTGGTGTCCACTGCTGGCGGTCACCACGGCGTTCGCCGCGCTGGTGTGGCGGCGAAAACTCATCGTGGCCTGCGATCCCGGGGACAGCGGCGCGCCGTTCGAGGGCGCCTACGTCCTGCTGTTCTTGGGCCCGGTCATCACGGTGGCCGCATTCGTGGTGGTCACCACCACCTACGGGGCGATCTCGGCCCTCGTCGGCAGCCGGGGTGTGGTGCTTGCGGTCGCCGTGAGTCTGATCGTCGCAGTGGTGGTCGCCTACGTCGCGGTCGTGTGGACCCACGATCCGATCGACAATGCCCACTGCCCGGGTGGGGTGCCCCTGTGGTGGCCGTCGTGGCTACCGTTGGGCCGCTGAGCAGGTCTGACGCACTGAGCGGGCCGCCCTCAGACCCGGGTCGCGAGGCCCGGATAGTCGATGACGAACCCGTTGTCGTCGACGCTGAGCGTCGACTGGGCGACCGGCGACACCACGGCGATACCGTCCGAGGTGGACGAATACTGCAGGGTCGCGGCTTCCACCACCCCGGTCGGCAGATACACGTACACCACCGGCACATCGACCACACCCGTGGTCGACGTCAGACCCAGTCGGCGGATCGGCAGGGCGTTGAACATCGGTGACAGGGCCAGATCGACATCCTGGGCACCGTCGAAGTCACCGCGGACGGTGTCGCCGCCGGAGTGGATCAGCCACTTGTTCTCCTCGTCGCGGGAGATACCGATCTGGGTTTCGCCACCCACCTGGACGAGGTGGATCGACAGGCGTTTGGTGACACCCGCATCGTTGGTGACCAGCTCGTACGACGCGGAGAACGCGTCGTGCTCGTCGGTCGCCGCGGCAATGATCCTGCCGTAGGCCTTGATGCGCGAACCGTGGACGTTGACGCGGACCTGCTCCAGACGATTCGTGTCGACACCGCGCCACGTGATCATCGTCTTGAACTCGGCGACCTCGGTGTCCGAGGGTGCCTGGCCAGGGGCTGCTTGCGAAGAACTCACAGGTCTACGGTAGCGACCCGCGGACGCGCCCACACGTCGAGTACCGGAAACTGACCCGCCGGTCAGGCGAGACAGGACGCTGTTCGTCTCGTCGACTGGGCGTCGACGCTGTCGGTCACCACCTGCTCACCGTCGACGGTGATCGAGCATTGTGCCGACGACCCACGCACGGCCACCACCAGCAGCCGCAGCGGATTACGGCCTGCCTCGAAGCTCACGGTCCACGTCGGCGGCGGCGCGAACTCGGTCCGCACACCGACGTCGTCGACGTAGAGGATCGTTCCCGAGCCGTCGATGGTCACGGTGTAGGTGACCGCAGCACCGACGGGTACGGTCCCGCCGCCCCGCGGAACGCTCGGCTCGGCGGTCCCCGGAAGCGACGGTTCGGTGGGCAGGGTGGGGATGGTCTGGTCGTCGGTGATGGTCGCCGGCGGGAGCGTGACCGTGGGTGTGGGCTGACGCAACGATCCGATACCCACGATGACCAGGCCGATGATCACGATGCCGACGACCACCACGGCTCCGACGGTGATGCCCACGCCGGGTTCCATTCCCAGGATTCGTCGGGGCCTGCCCGGCGTGCCACCCGCGGGGGGTGCCGACGCGGCGTCGGGCGCCCCGACCGAAGCCCGGCCGCCGTAGCCGGCCGCCGTCGTGCCCATCGGCGCGGTGGTCGACGATGCGGTGGTCGACGATGCGGTCTGCGGTGCCGTGGCCAGCCCGACACCGCCGATGCCGGATCGACGGGCATCGGCCGCGGTCGGGTGCAGGTCGGCGGGGGTGTAGCGGGGCATCCCGTTCGCCGAATAGCCCAGCGGCGGGTAATTGCCGGGCAGCAAGGGGGTGCGGTAGTCGTCTCGGGGTCCATCGGGGCGGGGCGCCTCCGGGACCGCGGCGTCACCGTCGGCTCGTGGTCCGCCCGGTGATCCCATGACTCCTCCGCCCGAAGTGTCCGCCCGGTGTTTCTCCACCCGGTGTGTCGTCGCGCCCGGCGTCGCTGCGCCGTGACCTATGCCCTCGACCTTACGGCGCCCCACGGACAGGTGGCCGACGGTGCCATCACCTTCCGCGTCAGAGGCGGCTCTCCAGACGTGCGGTGAGACCGGCCTCCTGCAGGTCGAGGCGCTCGAGCATGGCGCGCACGGCCTCGTCCTCCACCAGACCGCGATCGCGATCGGCGACCAGGGCATCGCGCTGGGCGGCCAGCACCGTGCGGTAGAGCGCGGCGAAGGCGTCGGTGCGCGCGGTGTGGGCCTCGGGGTCGGGCATCTCCTCGGCGTCGCGGGACTGGCGGGCGACGGTCTCCTCGATGAAGGCCACCGTCGCGGCGTCGAGGCCGGGCGGCGGATTGGTGACGAAGTCCGCGATGACCCCGTCGGCGGCGGCGTGCACGATCGCCTCGGCGCGTGCGGTCTGCTCGATGTCGTAGCGTTCCTCGTCGTCGTTGCGCAGGTGCACACGGTTGATCAGCCATGGCAGCGTCGGCCCCTGGATGAGGATGGTGCCGACCGCGACGACGAAGGCGATCGCCTGGATCGCCGAGCGCTCCGGGAACTCCCCACCGTCGGCAATGGTCAGCGGGATACCGGAGGCCGCCGCCAGGGTGACCACCCCGCGCATCCCGGTCCAGGCCACCACCGTCGACTCCTGCCAGGTGAGCGGGCGGTTGTCGATGCGGCGGCGGAATCGTTGCAGGGCGGAGTCGTTGTCCCGCTTCACCTTTCCCGCTGCTGCACGACGCGGATTGGACGGCACCTGGACGTCGGCCGCGCTCTCGAGTCTCCGCGAGACGACACCGCGACCGAACATGGCGAACACGCACAGCGGGCGGATCACCAGGACGACCGCCAGCACCAGGATCGAGGCGATGGCGATCTGCAGCAGCGATTCCCGCGCCTCCCGCAGGTCTTCGACGATCCAGCGCATCTGCAGACCGATGTAGGCGAAGACGAACGCCTCGAGGAGCACGTCGACCGAGTTCCACACGTAGCGTTCCTGCAGCCGTGTCTGGTAGCCGGCATGCACCGACCCGGAGCCCACCACGAATCCGGCGATCACCACGGCGAGAACACCGGAGGCGTGCAGGTGTTCGGCGGCCAGGAAGGCGGCGAACGGCACCACGAACCCCTGCACGGTCTCCAGCGCCGGGTTGCGCAGGTGCCGGCGAATCCAGAGCGTCACATATCCGAGGACGGCGCCGACGATGGGGCCGAGGACCGCGTTGTATCCGAAGAGCAGCAACGGATTCTCGATGAATGCGTGGGTGCTCGCGATCTGGGAGATGGCGATCGCGAAGAGCGACAGCGCGGCCGCGTCGTTGACGAGGCTCTCGCCCGTCAGGATCGCCATCAGCCGTTTGGGCAGTCCGAGTTTACGGCCGATGGCAACCGCCGTCACCGCGTCCGGCGGGGCGACGATGGCACCGAGGAGCAACGCGAGGATGAACGTGAACTCGGGAATGAGCAGAGAGGCAACGGCTCCCACCGCAAAGGCGGTGACGACGACCATCGCGACGCCGAGGCCGAGGATCGGCTTGATGTTGCGGACGAAGCTCGGCACCGAGAAGCCCAGCGCCGCGGAGTACAGCAGCGGCGGCAGCACGACGGTGAGCAGGACCTCGGATTCGAGTTCGACGTGCGGCATGCCCGGGATGAACGACACGGCCAGCGCGACCACGACGATAATCAGCGCCGGCTGCATTCCGCGACGGTCGGCGACCGCGGTGATGATGACGGCACCGACGAGCACCAGGATCAGCAGTTCCATGGGCAGAGATTCTGCCGGTAGATGTCCGATTCCGCCGGTTGTGGTGACGCGACGACCGGCCGCCGGCGACCACGCGGGGTCCGGGCGACCGGTCGGTTCAGGGACGCAGGAGTCAGGCCGCAGCGGTCTCGTCGGCGGCAGACGACGATCCGTACTTGAACTTTCCGTCCTCGAAGAGCAGCGGATAGATCAGGCCGCCGATCGCCCCACCGATCAGTGGTGCCAGCCAGAACACCCACAGCTGACCCGGGGCTCCGTCGCCGTTGAAGAAGGCGACACCGGTCGAGCGTGCCGGATTCACCGAGGTGTTGCTGATCGGGATCGAGATCAGGTGGATCAGGATCAGAGTGAAACCGATGGCCAGGGGTCCGAACCCGCCGGGTGCGCGACCATCGGTGGCACCGAGCACCACGATCAGGAAGAAGGCGGTCAGCAGGATCTCGGCGATGATGACCGAGGCGAGGGTGTAATGGCCGGGACTGTGGTCGCCGTACCCGTTCGCCGCCATGCTCCCGGTCGCCGTCCAGCCCGGTTGACCCGAGGCGATGACGAACAGCATGAGCCCGGCGAGCAGACCACCGGCGACCTGCGCGATCCAGTAGCCCGGCAGATCCTTCCAGGCCAGCCGGCCGCTGACCGCCGCGCCGAGGGAGATGGCCGGGTTGAAGTGCGCTCCGGAAATGTGGGCGAGCGCATACGCCATGGTCACGACCGTCAAACCGAAGGCTGTGGCGACACCGAGGTAGCCGACGCCGACCTGGATGAGCGTGCCCTTGTCGTCGCCCTCGGCGACCTGTTTGGCGGCGTAGATCGCGGTGCCGCAACCGCCGAAGACGAGCCAGAACGTGCCGAATAGTTCGGCGAGGTATTTGGTGATGGGAGCGGGAATCATGGGCGACCTCTCAGTGCAGGCGGACGAGAATGGTGGTGGTCACATCAGAAACATCAGCATCAGTAGCACCACAAGTGGACAGCACTCACCGAGTAAGGTCTACCTTTGCGGCCGAACGGTGACCGTCACGAGACCCGGCGGAGACCTCGTCGACGAAATTCATGCGGCCGGTCACACGATTGACCATCCGCAGCATCCCGACGATCCATAACGGTGTCGGTGCCTGCGTGCAGCAGGCCAAACGGCAGCCATCTGTGTCGCGCGACTGCAATGGATGCAGATCGCGAATCGAATTGCAGCACAACGTAAACAAAGTCACTAGTAGCAAGTCGTGGCCGCTTTGAGACGAACTCGCAGGAAAGACACCGGATTGTCGGAGGACCGCGATACGATTCCGTCGTTTCGGCCCCATGCATGGAAAGGCTCAGCCCAGCCATGAAGATCCGCACAACCGCAGCCGTCCTGCTCACCGTCGTACCGATGCTTGCGGCTTGCTCGGCCAGCGACACAACCTCCGCGACTTCGAGTACCGCGGCCACGACGGCGGGAACCAACTCGCGCGGTGCGATCGAGGTCGACCTCGGCCAGCCCGTGACTGTCACCGACAGCGCCGGAAACCTCGTGCTCAACGTCACCGGCACCCGGCTCGACACCAGCGGCTGCGCCCCGGCAACCGGCGAAGTGACGCAGGCGAAGTTCGTCGCCACTATCAAGACCGGCAACGTGGAGACCGACCAATGGCTGTGGGAATCGGACTTCTACTACGTCGACCCAACGGGGAAAGTCGTCGAGAACATCGACGTCACCCAGAAAGCGGATCTGTGGTTCCCGTGCACCGAGTCGGTCCTGCTCATCAAAACACCCCCGAACTCGATTGCCGACGGGTCACCAACCCTCGCGATCCCCAATAACAGCACCACGATCGGCTACCACCTTGAGGCCGGAGGAGTCGACCAACGCGTCGAGTGGAAACTGCCAGGTGGTCTCTCGGCAGCCGTCCAGTCAACCGCGGCTGAGACTGCAGAATCGGAAACCACCACCCAGGAACAGCCTGCTACCACAACCGCCTCCGAAACCACCTACCCCACTGGGACGGTGCCAGGCGAAGGCGCTGACCTAAACAGTGGCATCCCGTCCGAGTGGGACCGCGACGGCAACGGACTCATCGATACCGACGCACCCGTCGGTGACGGCGACTGCGACAACCCGCAATGCCTCCTCGGACCGAATGGATGACACACCTGGCGGACGAGTACCGACGAACCGAGCATCGCCACTGAGTTGATCGGCAAGTCGGCGGGGCGCAGGCGGGTTGACGTCCGCAAGCTGCGGCAGAGGTCGACACCGTGACCAAACGGCGCCTATTCGGCGACTTGAGCCCGCTCAACTCCGTGAAGTAGAAACACCCCGCACCTGTTCACGCAGGTAGCGGGGTGTTTCCGTGGTGCGCCCGTAGGGATTCGAACCCCAAACCTTCTGATCCGTAGTCAGATGCTCTATCCGTTGAGCTACGGGCGCGTAGCTATTCAGTTGTCACAGTCTACGAGAGACTGTCACCGCGGTCGGCGCGACTGCGGTCGGCGGAGGCGAGAGGATTTGAACCTCCGGTCCCGTTTTAGCGAGACAACTCATTAGCAGTGAGTCCCATTCGGCCGCTCTGGCACGCCTCCTGACGGAGTCCTTTCGAACTGCCGGATCGAAAGATTACACACCGGTTGCCCACAGAAGCAAACCGCGCGGTCAGCGGGCTGCGGGCACCGTTTCCGGCCCGAGGGGCCCGCGCGCCCCGAACGCGGTCACGCACCGTCGGACACCTACAGTGGAGCGGTGAGCCTGCGCATCCGAGAAGACCTCGACGACCTGCCGGTCTACGTTCCCGGCAAGACGTTTCCGGACGCGGTCAAACTCGCCAGCAACGAGGTCACCCAGGGACCGCTCCCATCGGTCCTCGACGCGATCACCACCGCCGCGTCGAATGCGAACCGCTATCCCGACAACGCGATGGTCGATCTCACCGAGGCCCTGTCGAAGAAGCTCGACGTGAGCCCCGAGGAGATCCAGGTCGGCTGCGGGTCGGTCATCCTGTGCCAGAACCTCATCCTGGTGACGTGCCGGCCGGGTGACGAGGTGGTGTTCGGGTGGCGGTCCTTCGAGACCTATCCGCTGGCCACCCGCCTCGTCGGCGCCACACCGGTGCAGGTGCCACTGACCGGCGACGACGTCTACGACCTGGCCGCGATGTCCCGCGCGATCACCGACCGCACCCGGCTGATCTTCGTGTGCAATCCCAACAACCCGACGGGCACCGTCGTCACCGCCGACGACCTGCGCACGTTCCTGCGCTCGGTGCCCGACGACGTGATCGTCGCCCTCGACGAGGCCTACTTCGAATACATGCGCCTGGACGCCGAGCACCGGTACGACGCCCTTGAGTTGCGTCGCGAGTTCACCAATCTGGTTGTGCTGCGCACCTTTTCGAAGGCTTACGGCCTGGCCGGCCTGCGCGTCGGCTACGCCGTGGCCGACCCCGCGGTGATCACCGCGCTGGGCAAGGCACATGTCCCGTTCTCGGTGAACAGCGTCGCCCAGGCGGCCGCGATCGCGTGTCTACAGGCCGGTGACGAACTGCTCGCCCGCACCGACGACGTCGTCGCCGAACGGGCCCGGGTGACCGGCCGGCTTCGCGCCGCGGGCTATCGGGTGCCGGATTCGCAGGCGAATTTCGTCTGGCTCGACCTCGGCGAACGCGCCATCGACTTCGCGACCGACGCCGTCGGTGGCGGTGTGGTCGTGCGCCCCTTCGCCGGCGACGGAGTGCGGGTGACGGTCACCCATGTCGAGGAGAACGACCGTTTCCTGACCTTCGCCGAGGGCTGGATCCGCAAGGGCCGCTGACGACATCGGGGGCGTCGACGTCGTCGGCATCAGGCCGGACGCGCGATCGCAGCCGAGTCACCCTTGGTGACAGCCGCCGCGTGAGGGCTGGACTCAGTAGTACAGCCCGCGCGACACCGTGTTCCAGGCGGCTGGCAGGTCCTGCTCCCAGTAGGCCCAGGTGTGGGTGCCGATGAGCCGGAAGCCGTCGGTGTAGGCGACGCCGTGGGTCCGCATATCCAGGGCGAATTCGAGCGAACAGCGGTAGGCGCCGACCTCGAGCGCCGACGACGACGCGGTCACTGCCTCGGGCGGGCCCTCGTCGGGTTCGATCCGGCGCTGCAGGTCGAGCGGCCCGATCGCTCCGGACCCGGCGGAGATGAAGATGTTCTTGCCGCGCAGGGTGTCGAGATGCAGCGACGGATCGTGTGCCTGCCATCCGGCAGAGCCGAACGGCCCCCACATGTTGGTGGCGTCCCCGCCGTCGCGGCCGACGGTGGTGCGGACGTAGGCCTCATTCGCCGCCCCCGACACCGGCGGGCAACCGCTGAGCGAGGCGAGCCCGGAGTAGAGGTCGGGATGACGGATGGCGAGCGCGAAGGCGGCCTGACCACCCATCGACAGGCCGATCACGGCGTTGCGGCCGCTGCCGTTGAAGGTCGAATCGATCAGCGGGGGCAGTTCCTTGGTGAGGAAGGTTTCCCACATCGGCTTGCCGAGTTTCGGGTCCTTCCGCTGCCAGTCGGTGTAGAAGGTTCCGGCTCCACCGACGGGGAGCACGACGTTGACGTTCTTGTCGGCGAAGAATCGTCCGGCATGACCCTTGGTGATCCAGTCGCTGACGCCGCCCTCGGCGCCGGCGCCGTCGAGCATGTACACGGTGGGACGCGGACCCGACGACCCCTCGGGGGTCAGCACCGACACCTTCACCCGCTCGTTCATCGACGGCGAGTCGACCCAGATGTCGGTGCGCAGCACACTCACCGGTTTGGTGGTGACGATCCGCGCCACATGATGTGGGGCCGCATCGGCGACCGGCGGTGCGACGACCCCCATGCCGAGGGCGGCAACGCCGAACACCGACGCCACCAGCACGGCCACACGCCTTGTCATCATCACCATTCCGCTCCACTTGATCCGGCGAATTCCGGACGATGAACCACCGACGCGGGGTGTTGAAGCCTCCCCCAGACTCATCACCAACAGTCTCAGCCTGAAAGGATACGCACGGGTGACCACCACGTGAACCCTCGACGAGTACTTCACAGATTGCATTCAGGAGCACACCACGCGTGAGTACCACAAAGCCCACCCGCAGGGCAGCAAACACCGCAGGTGAGAGCGGCCCCGCTCGCCTCGCCGCAGGCGAATTCGCATTTCTGGCAACGATTCCGGTGCGCTGGTCGGATATGGATGCCTTCGGTCACATCAACCACGCGCGGATGGTCACCCTCATGGAGGAGGCCCGCATCCAGTGGTTGCTGTCCGCGGGTGAGGAGTACACCCCGCTGATCAAGAGCGCGATGATCGTGCACGTCGAGATCCGCTATCAGAGCCAACTCCGCCACGACGATTCGCCGCTGGCAATCGGGATGTGGATCAAGGGTTTTCGCTCCGTCGACTTCACCATCGGCTACGAGATCCGGGGCGCCGACGCCGATCCTGCGTCGAAACCGGCCTGCGTCGCGAGCACCCAGATGGCCGTGGTGGACATCGAGAAGCACAGCCTGCGCCGACTCACCGCCACCGAGAAGGGGTACCTCACGGCCTGGTCACGCTGAGGGACTCGACGACGGCTACGGTTCGTACCGCGCCGGTAGCTCCTGACCCACCGACAGCCGAGCAATGTTGCCCGCCAACACATCTCGGTAGATACGCAGTTGTTCCTCGCCGCTGCGCACCTGTTCGGAGAGCCGTTTGGCGTTGTCCATCGAGATCTCCCGATCACCCGAGCGGGCAACGAGTTCATCGATCCGGTCGTCGAGGGTGGCGGCCCGGTCGTACTCGGCGAGGATGCGCAACTCGACCGCGGCCGACTCCACGACGTGGGCCACCTCGGACAACGCCTGCACGCGGTCGATCAACTCGGTCCACACCGGGCGCAGCGTCGTCTCCCGACGATCGAGTTGCTCGGCGAACGCCGCATCGAATCCGCCGCTGCGTTTGGCCCGATCGAGCTCGACCCGGACGGCGCGCAGCGCGATGATGTCGGCGGCGATCTCGACGAGCTCGGCGTGCAGATTGACCTGGGTGCGTTGCACCGCAAAGTGATCCGAGCGCCACGCCGGATTCATCATGATGCGGTCGTAGTAGTGACCGGCGATGAACAGCAGTGCCTCGTATCCGTCGACGAAGTTCGACGACCCGGGTGCGGCGGGCACCTGATTCTGTGCCGCGGGTGCGGTTCGGGGCATCGACGCGGTGACCTGATCGGCCCACTGCTCCACCTGCCGCTTACCCGAGCGGGCCGCGACCTGTCCGACGACGCCGGCGATGAGGTCCACCGCGGCCGTCCCGGCCCGCCGCACGGCCCGCAGTGTTCCCACGTTGGGGGTCGGCGTACACAGCAACCCGGCGAACAGGCGCTCCCGCTCCTCGATCTCGAGGTAGATGTTCTCGCGGCGCTCCCGGCGGATCGCCCGGGTGCTCCCGGCGAACACGCCCTTGCCGGTGACGATGGCCTTGTGGGCGTCGTCGCGGCGACGCGCCAGCCCCGACAATCGGTTGCGGAACACCGCGGCCACCACACTGGGCATCATCGCCCCGGACAACTGCTGCTCGGTCTGCACGATCGTGCGTTGCAGGCGGCGCAGCTCCCCGAAACCGCCGGGCAGCGTGGGCATCGGCAGACCGGTGGAGACACGGCGGATGACGATCGCACGACCGGCGGGGGTGAGGTATCCGGACGCGACGAGGACCGCGGCCACGTCGGAGAGCTCCGGTCGGTCGCCGGGCATGGCCGCGCGATCACACCACTCGCGGATCTCGGCGCTGGTCGGTCCGCTGAGGTGGCGGGCACCGGGGCGTTGAGCAGGCCGATGGGCGTCGTCGATCATCGTTCCCGGCTCCTTTCCTGACGTGGTCGAATGCGCCGGTGAGAAACGGCGGCGACCGTATGCATCCATGCTACCGGCGGGTTGCGACGGAACCGGGCGTTCGCGCCCGCCACAGCGGCCGGGTCACCCGATGCAACACCCAGGCGAGCAGCGTGCTGATCACCACGGTGATCAGCAACGCGATCACCAGATTCCCGGTGAACACCCGGTACCCCAGCACCGCCATCACCACCTCGAGCACGATGACGTGCACGCAGAACAGTTCGTAGGAGATCTCGCCGAGGAACACCATCGGCCGGCTCGCACACACCCGCGCCCACCAGGACCGCTGATCGGCGCAGGTCAACGGCACTATCAGGCCGACCGCGACGATCAGATACAGCACGTGTTTGACGATCGTCGCCGACGCGGTGGTCGGCGTGATGGTCGGTTCACCGGCGATCTCGCCCGCCGACACCACGAAGGCCACCACCGCCGCGAGCACCCAGCCGGTGGCGTGGGACCGCCGGATCATCGGCGCGCACACCGCGAGGATCATTCCCGCCACGAACCATCCGAAGAACGACGGCGCCCACAGCCGCGCCGTCGGACTCAGCCCGGTGCTGCCGGCGACGATGACGATCCAGACCGGACTGACCAGCAGCAGCGCCGACAGACCGGCCAGCAGCAGATCGGGCCGCCACCGGCCGGGCGCCCCGGTCAGCCATCCGACGCCGACCACCAGCACCCAGCCGATCAGCGGCAGCACCAGGTAGTAGACGACCTCGGCGGCCAGACTCCACATCTGGGTGAGCCCCGAATGCAGGTACCCGAGACCGTAGACCTGCGTCAGCGTCATGTTGCGCAGGAACCCCGACCAGCCGGCACCGGTCAGCGACGGCTCACCGGCCGGTGGCGCGAGGGCGTAGATCAGATACACGCCGATGACGGTGATCCAGTACGCGGGCAGGATGCGTCGTGCCCGATGCCAGAAGTATCGCCCGACGGCCGGTGTCGCCGTCGACGAGCGCGCGGCGCGCACCCACGGGGAGAAAAGCAGGAATCCGGACAGCACGAAGAAGATCGCCACCCCGACCTCGAACCGCGCGAACAGCCGTCCCACCACGTCGTCGGTGTAGTGACCGGTCCAGAACGCCGCATGGGTCACCACGACCGACACCGCGGCCACGGTACGCACACCGGTGAGCGAGGGGACACGCGAGGCCATGCGCCCGATCCTGCCAGGGGCGAAACGCTCGGCCACCACAGCCGTGGGAGATGAGGTACCGGGGAGATGGCACGATGACACCATGTCGGCCACGCCGGACTCCGGCCACCACGAGGTCATCCGCGGTCAGATCTGGCGCGACGGACACAAGGTCGACGGCTTCGATCTGGCGAGCATCTCCGAGCACCTCCGCTGCGAGAACACCCTCATCTGGGCCGACCTGGACTGCCCCTCACACGAGACGCTGACCGCACTCGCCGACGAACTCGACCTCAACAAGTTCGCCATCGAGGACACCATCGCCGCCGCCGAACGCGTCAAGACCGTCAACTACCGCAACTACACCTTCATGACCGTCTACGCGATCTCCGAACGCGAGCCGGGCACGGTACCGCCGCCGCGTGACGCGGTCGCCGGCTCCCCCGACCACCACTCCCCCTTCGCGTGGCGCGCCAAAACGTTCACCCTGCAACGGATTTCGATCTTCCTCAAGGAGAACGCGCTGATCACCGTCCGGCTCTCACCGGGCTTCGACATGGGCCAGGTGGCCACCCGGTGGGAGGAGGTCGGCGGTGAGCAATACGGGATCGGCGCGTTGCTGCACGGCCTGCTCGACGTCGTCGTCGACGGCCATTTCGACGCGGTGCAGCGACTCGACTCCGACATCGAGGACCTCGAGGAGACCCTGTTCGACGACACGATGCGTTCCCACGATCTGCAACGACGGACCTTCGATCTGCGCAAGGATCTCGTCCTGCTGCGGCGCGTGGTGGTGCCGATGCGTGAGGTGATCGCCGGCATCCAACGTCGACGATTCGAGAATCAGGCCCCACCGGAACTCGATCCGCACTTCTCCGACCTCTATGACCACGCCCTGCGCGCGGCGGAGTGGACCGAGTCGTTGCGTGACATGGTGACCACCATCTTCGAGACCAATCTGTCGCTGGCCGACGCGCGTCTGAACACGGTGATGAAGAAGCTCACCGCGTGGGCCGGGATCGTGGCGGTGCCGACGGCCATCACCGGGTATTACGGCCAGAATCTGGATTTCCCGTTGTTCCAGACATTCACCGGTTTCCTGGTGAGCACGCTGCTGATCCTCGTCGTGGTCGTCGCGCTCTACGTCGGTTTCCGACGGCGCGACTGGCTGTAGGGGGCTCCGGCGAGGTCCGCGGTCAACGACCCCGACCCCCGGGTGGCACCTCAGTCCCTCGGGTCGGGCCGGGGATACGACGTGACTTGGGTAAAGTTTAATGCGGATTGGAGGCCGCACAATGTCGCTTTTTTCCGTTCCGGTCAAGGCGGTTCAGATCGCTGTCGGTGCCGCCCTCGTCGGCGGTGAGTCGGCGGTGCGAGCCGGACGCTGGGCCGAGGACACCACCCGGGCAACGCTGTCCTCGATCGCTGCCGACGTCACCTCGATCGCGCAGACCACGGCGTCCGCATCCGCGGGGATGATCGCCGAGGCCTTCGGGGGCACCCCCGCACGCCGGATCACCAGCAACGGTGACGTGCATTGGATCGAGGTCCGCGGCCTCGACACCGATTTCGACGCCCTCGCCGAGGCCGTCGCCATCGCACTCGACGCCACCCCCGGCGTCACCGACGTCCACGTCAACGGACCGCTGTCGCGGGTGATGGTCACCGTCGCCGCGGGCGGGCCGTCGGCTGCGGACCTGGCGGCGGTGATCGCCGACGCCGAACGCCGGGCCCCACGCGAGGCCACACCCCCCGCCTTGGCTCCGCTGCCGGGCGACGACAATGTCATCGCGGCCGATCTGATCGGGTTGGGTGTCGCGGGCACCGCGCTCGTCTCGGCGGCCGTGTACCGCTTCCTGCCGCTGCCGGTGGTCTCCGATGTCGCCGCCGTCCCGGCAACCCTGCTCAACAATCACCCCCGCCTGCGCGGCATGGTCGAGGATCGCCTCGGCGCCGATGGCGCAGATCTGCTCCTCTCGTCATTCCAATCGGTGACCGGCATCGTCACCGCGGCCCCGATGTCCGTCCTGGTCACCGCGACCGCCCGCGCCGTACAGAGTGCCGAGGCACTCAATGCGCGCCGCGCGTGGCAGCAGCACGCCACCGCTCTCGCCGGACAGGCACGCAAGATCGATGTGGTGGCACCGCTTCGGGCGGACCCGGCAGGTCGGCACACACGCCACGGGCCGCGGTTCGACGAGATCTCGATGAACGTGGGGCTGGGCGGCTCCGGGATCCTCACCATCGCCGACGGCCTGCGCACCGCCGCCGACGCCACCCTGGTCTCCGCCCCGAAAGCCGCACGGGCCGTACGAGAGTCGTTCGCCGCCGCCCTGTCGCGGGGACTGCACCTTCGTCACGGCGCGCTGGTGATGAACCCCCGCGTCCTACGTCGCCTCGAGGACATCGACACCCTCCTGGTCGATCCGCGAGTGCTGTTCACCGACGAACTCGCCGTCACCCAGATCGCCGGGGTCGATCACGACGACCGTTCCCGCGTCTGGAAGGCCGCCACCAGGGCCTTCGACGAGGGCCTACTCGAGCCCGGCTGGAATCCGTTGGCGCCCCACGTCGACGGCGCCTCCGATGCGTCGGCGCTCGTCAGCCCGATCCGCCAGCCGATGGCCTCGGCGCTGCTGATGGAGGCCCGCCGGGCCGAAGTGCGCGTGATCACCTTCGCCAATGACGGATTGCATTCGCTGCGACAGGGATTCGATGAACTCCTGCCCGACGGCAAGGACCCCGATCAGGATCTGTTCGACGCGGTCGTGCGGCTACGCACCGACGGCGCCCGTATCGCCGTGATCTGTCGGGGTGCCGACGACGCGGCGCATGCCGCCCACCTCTCGGTCGGTCTGATGGACCGGGTGGACGCACCGAGTTGGTCGGCCGACATCCTGGTCCCCGACCTCGGCGCGGCCTGGCGCGTGCTGCACGCCCTGCCCGCGGCCCGGGCGGCCGCGCAGCAGGGAAAGGCGTTGTCCACGGGCGCATCGCTGCTCGGCACGCTCATGCTGATCCCCAGCGTTCCCGGATACGGGCCCGATTCGGTCAACGTCTCGGCGATGTACGCGTTCTGGTCCGGATTCTCGGTGGGGCGGGAGGTCTTCGACGAGCAACTGCCGCAACCGGATTCGGGACATGACTGGCATGCGATGCCCGTCGACGAGGTGCGTCGGCTACTGCCGATGCCGGCTCCCGAACCCATGGACACTTCCGTGGCGCACCGGGTCGCATCATCCCCACCCCTCCGGATTCCCCGGACCACGATCAGCGGGGCGTGGCGACGGGTGCGCGACTTCACCGACACGATGCGCGACGATCTCGCCGATCCGATCACCCCGATCCTGACCACCGGCGCGGCCGCCAGCGCGCTGCTCGGCTCACCGCTCGACGCGGTGATGGTGTCGGGGGTGTTGCTGCTGAACACCGCGATCTCGGCCCAGCAATCGCTGCATGCCGAGCGCCTCCTGCGGTCGATGCTGGCCGTCCAGGAACCCCTCGCCCGGCGCCTGACGTCGGCCGAATACGCCGGTGCACTCGGCGCCGCGGACTACGCCGAGGTGCGCGCCGGACGTCTGCGGCCCGGCGACCTGATCGAGGTAAGGTCCGGTGAGGTGGTCCCGGCCGACGCCCGCATCATCGACGCCGACGCCGTCGAGGTCGACGAATCGGCGCTGACCGGCGAGTCGCTGCCGGTGGCCAAGAACACCGCCGACACCCCGGGAGCACCGCTGGCCGAGCGGACCGGAATGCTGTTCGCCGGCACCACCATGGTGGCCGGCAAGGCCCACGCGGTGGTGACCGCCGCCGACGGGGCGACACAGGTCGACCGTGCGTTGGCGCTCTCCCCCGCCCAGTCCAAGTCCGTCGGATTGGCCGCCCAACTCGGCGAGATCACCAAACGCGCACTGCCGTGGGGCCTGGCCGGCGGAGCCCTGGTCGGCGCTCTCAGTCTGTTGCGTGGCACCCCCGTCCACGAGGCCGCCTCCGGCACCGTCTCGGTGGGTGTGGCCGCTGTTCCCGAGGGCCTCCCGCTCGTCGTCACCCTGGCGCAGTCCGCATCGGCGCGACGGCTCACCGGGTCGTCGGTGCTCATACGCAACCCGCGCGCCATCGAGGCGTTCGCCCGGCTGGACGTGGTCTGCTTCGACAAGACCGGCACGCTGAGCGAGAACCGTCTGCGGGTGACGTCGGTGCGGGCCCTCGACGGCGCCACCGAACGTGACGTCCTCGAGGTGGCCGGGGCCACCATGCTGGTCAACCGCGCAGGCAAGGTGGAGCACGCCACCGACGCTGCGATCCACCGCGCGGCCACCGAGGCCGGGATCGGGTTGGCGACCCTCGACGGATTCCTGCCCTTCCAATCCGACCGACCACTCGCGGCCGCCGTGATCGGCCGCCGCCTCATGGTCAAGGGCGCACCCGAGGCGCTGGTGAGCGCACTCGACCCGGCCGACCGGGACATCCTGCACGACACCGTCGCCGACATGGCATTGCAGGGTTTACGCGTGCTCACCGTCGCCGAACGCACCCTGACCGCGGCCCAGGCCACCGCAGCCGCCGATCCCGCCGTCCTGGCCGAGCTGTGCTCGGCGGAGCTGCGGTTGATCGGCACGATCGGTCTCAGTGACACGCCCCGCGAGGGCGCCCGCGAACTGCTCACCGACCTGCAGGCCCGGAACATCGGAGTCCGGCTGATCACCGGTGATCATCCGGTGACCGCGCGGGTCGTCGCCGGCGAGCTCGGTCTCGACGTCGACGACGGCCACGTGATGACCGGGGCGGACTGGGACGTGCTCGACGCGTCGGCGCGCGTCGAGGCCGCCCGCACCCACCAGGTCTTCGCGCGGATGTCACCCGAACACAAGGTGCAGGTGGTCGCGGCACTGGAATCGGCCGGCCTGATCACCGGCATGGTCGGCGACGGGGCCAACGACGCCGCCGCCATCCGCGCCGCATCGGTCGGAATCGGGGTGGCGTCGAAGGGCAGCGACCCGGCCCGGATGGCCGCCGACGTGATGCTCCTCGACGGCGACATCGGCGCCATCATCGACGCCCTCGACGAGGGTGAGCAGCTGTGGCGGCGTGTGCAGTCGGCGGTGTCGGTCCTACTCGGGCACAACGTCGGTGAGGTCAGCTTCGGTCTCATCACGACGGTGCTGACCGGATCGCCCGCTCTGAACGCCCGTCAGATGCTGCTGGTGAACATGCTCACCGACGCGCTGCCGGCCGCGGCATTGGCGATGAGCCCGCAGAACGAGCCCGACGTGGCCGGGCGTCACGATGAGGCCACCATCTGGCGTGCGGTGGCGGTCCGTGGCGTCTTCACCACCACCGGCGCGACGCTCGCCTGGACGCTGGGGCGCCTCACGGGCACACCCGAACGGGCGGCCACCATCGGATTGGTGGGATTGGTGCTGACCCAGATGATGGAGACCCTGGGCGATTCGCACGGGCCGTTGGTCGTCGCGACGAACGTCGGCACCTTCGCGGTGATGGCGGGAATCATCAGCATCCCGGGCGTCAGTCAGGTGTTCGGCTGTACTCCGGTGGGACCCATCGGGTGGGGCGAGGCATTCGCTGCGGCCTTCGCGGCCGCTGCCATTGCCAAGACAATGCCGAGCGTCATGGACCGGCTGGCAGAGGAACTTCCTAAACTACTCGTCGATGCTCAGCACACCGACACGGACGAGGACGGCGTAGACGTGCTCGAGAGCAGGAGTGAGCAGACGAACGCCGGAGTCGACCAGGGCATCGGGCCCGAGAGAGCGAGTGATCTCCGTCATGACAGGTGAGCCTACCCCAAGTCCTACGGAAACGGATAGGGGCAAACCGGAAGAAGGGACTTCGGTCCTCGACGATGTTCGTCACCTCGTCGCGACCCACAACGACGTCTCCAAGATGGTGCGTGACGCACGTCGCTTCTCGATCAATCTGCCGCTGGTCGGCAAGGTCGCGGTGCCGCAACCCAAACAGTTGGCGTTCTACGGGGTGCTCGGTGCGCTGGCCGCGACCGGGGCCATCGAGTGGCCGGTTGCGGTGGCCCTCGGCCTCGGTGTCGCGGTGACCGCCAAGGCCGTCAGCGCCTCCCCCGCCGCGCCGCAACCCGCGCTCGTCGCGGCCCAGCCGGTCATCGTCGAGCAGATGATCGTCGAGCGGGTGACCACCGAGCCGGCGGCCGACGACGTGGCCGACGTCCTCGGGACCGAGCCCGCGACACCGGCTGCGACCCGCACGACCGCCGCCACGAAGGCTGCGGCGACAAAGGCACCGGCGAAGAAGGCACCTGCCACGAAGTCCCCGGCGCGGAAAGCCCCCGCGAAGAAGACCACTGCGGCAAAGGCAGCGGCCAAGAAAACCCCGGCGCGAAAGACTGCGGCCAAGAAGACCCCAGCGACGAAGACCACCGCGACGAAGACTGCCGCCAAGAAGACCACCGCCAAGAAGTCCGCGCCGCCCGCTCCCGCGCCTGTCACCGAGCCCACCGACTGAGGTTCACCGGTCCCCGAAGATGACCTCGAGGTAGTGGGCGTAGGCCTCGGCGACCTCGTCGTCGGTGAGACCGAACTCCGCGAGGGAGTACCGGTGCACGCCGTGGGAGTGCTGGCGGTGTGACTCCCGGTGCCGCGTCATCTCGGCCCGGGTGTCGGCGCCGAGGTCGATGCCCGCTGCGGAGTAGATGCGTTCGACCTGCGCCAGCGGGTCATCGATGAGGTCGTCGTAGTTAACGTCGACGAATCGGTCCGGGTGACGTTGGCGCACGGCGAGGGACCGTTCGGCCATGTCGACGTTGCGGTGCAGCCAATGCCGCGCAACCGCTTGTGCGTCAACGTGATCGGAGAACATCGAGTGTCCGTGGGCGAGCATGCTGGAGAAGGATGCCGTCGTGCGGACCGGATCCCGATGGGTGCCGACGATGACCGCTTCGGGAAAGACGTCGAGCAGGGTGTCGAGATGCTCGAGATGAGCCGGAGTCTTGAGGACCCAGTGCGGTCGGCGATCCTGTTGGGCCAGCACCTGCAGCAACAGCTTGAGGTAATCGTAGGACGGTCGCGGGTCCTGTTCGGCGAGCCAACGCGCATACGACGGCACGTTCAGCATCGCCTCGGGCACCTGCGACAGCAACGAATACTCTTGCAGCAGAACATCTTCCTCGGGACCGTCGGCCTCCACCGCGTGGATCGCGAAGAACTGCGGGTTGAGGTAGCGCAGTGACCACTCGGCGGCCTTGGTCTGTGCGATCCGCATCCACGGACGCCGGCCCGGACGTTCCCACCGGTGCGGCAACAGGTGCACGACCTCCCACGACTGCACCGCACGCATCCGGGAGTCCGATCCGATCAGCCTGTGCAGCATGGTCGTTCCGCTGCGTTGCAGTCCGGCGATCACGATCGGTGGGGTGATCGGTTCGTCGGCGATCTCCGGCCGGCGCGTGAGGAGTTCGGCCACCCGCAGTCGGGTGCCGAGCAGGCCGGTCAGACGCGCCCGGATCACCAGCGCACCGAAGTAGGAGAGGTCGGCCTCGTCGATGATGGATCGGGTCAGCACCTCGAGGGCTTCCTCGGTGAGCGGGTCGGCCTGCCAGGGCAGTCCGGCGACCCGGGATGCCCGCGCGCGCAACGCATCCGCCGAAAGTTCCGGTCCGTGGCCGCGGTCGGCCAGGCGTCGTCCGATCGCGTTGAGTGCGGTGATCGGCCGGCGTTGAACGGGAACGAAACCGTCGGTCACGGAAGATCTCTCACCTGCGAGACCGGCACGACGCGGGTGCGCGGCTGCGGATGATCGGTCGCCCGAATCCATCGGAACGTCATGCCGCCACTCGAATGTCCGGTGGTGTGAATCCAATTGGCCACCCCGGGATCGGTGTGGGCGACGACGACGCGCACACTGCCGTCCGGACGGTAGCCGGCGGTGTGCTTGTTGACGTGGATCGTGGAGTACCGGTAATCCAACGACTCCAGCCAGTGGTTGTCGAGTTGGAAGTTCCACGCCTCGCAGTCGGGGATCTCGGCGTCGATGACCAGCGCCTCGTCGGGTCCGAGCCGCCAATAGCTGTGGTAGTAGATGATGTTCGGATCGCCACCGGCCTTGGTGGAACGATCCGGGTCGAACATCGGCAGTTCGTTGGTGTGTTCGGCGAAGTCGTGTGCCCACTTGGCGAACAGCATCGACGCACCGGCCACCAGCAGACTCGCCTTGCCCAGCCCGGCGTCGAGCTGCGCGGCCGTCAGCGGTGCCGGTGCCGGCGGGCTCGCGTCGGTGCCTTCGGCGGCGTCGTCGATCAGGTCGATGCGCAGGTCCGCGGGCGTCTCGGTGTTGCGGTCGGCGAAGGTCTGCCGCACGATCAGCAACCCGGACGCCTCCGTCATCGGCAACCAATTGCCCTCGTGCTCAACGGCACTCACGATCAGCTCGAACCGACCGTCGGCGCCGATGGCCAGATCCGAGGCCTCCACGTATCCGGTGGTCGGCATCTGGCCACCCTGTCCGTAGTTGCCCTCCTGGGTGCCGAAGCCGAGGTAGTCGACGGTGCCACGGGTGCCGGAGATCCGGTAGCTGAGCGTGCCGTCGATGGTGGCGTTCTGGTAGTGGTTGTCGGGATTGTCCGAGCCCATCTTGGCGGTCTCGTGAATCATCCGGCGCAGCACCGGGGCTCGCGGGTCGGCGTACTCGACGAAGGCCTCGAGTCCGGCACGGGTGAGCCGCGACAGGTAGCGGTAGCCCTCGGCCTGGGTCAGCGGATCGGTCGGCGTGCCCGGGTACATGATCGACGCGCCGGCCGATTTCAGCGTGTCACAGAACTCCTCCCACGCCTGCCCGGACGCGACCCGCGCCTGCGCGACGTCGTCGGGCGTCGTGCCACGAAATCGGAGCCACGCGATGCGGGCGCGGCGGAATCCATCGAGGGCGGAGGTTGCCAGCGTGCGGCCGTTCATGGGCCCACCCTACGGCGAGGTCGGTCTGCTCAGAACGACTTTCGGGCGGTCTTCGGATCCCCGTAGGTGATCGCACGTTCGCGTCGGGTGTCGGTGAGCAGGGTGGCCGCCCACGTCACGACGGTTCCGGTGCGGTTGCGAACACCGGCGAGGAAGGCGATGTGGATCGCGCCCCACGCCAACCAGCCGATGCTCCCGGACAGCTTCAGCGGCCCGGTCTGCAGGATCGCATTCTTGCGGGAAATGTATGCGGCGGTGCCGAAGTCGCGGTACTTGAAGGGTGGCCGGTCGGTGTCGCCGGCCACCACTCCGGCGATCACCGCACCCGCATGCCGCCCGCCCTGCATGGCGACCTCGGCGACCCCGGGCAACTTCTGGTACGAACTCATGTCGCCGACGACGAAGACCTCCGGATGCCCCGGCACCGACAGGTCGTCGCCCACCGGGATGGTGCCGCCCCGGTCGGTGGTGACGCCGAGCGCGTCGGCCAGCGCCCCGGCGAATGGGACGGCCTCCACGCCGGTGGTCCACAGTGTGGTGCGCGCGTCATATCGGCACACCTTCTTCGTGGCCTTCTCGGTGATCTCGACGGAATCGGCATCCACATCGGTGACGTGCACGCCGAGGTGCGTCTCCACACCCAGGCGGTCGAGGGTGCGCTGCGCCTTCGCCGACAACGTCGGACTGAACGAGGGCAGGACCCGATCACCGCCGTGGAACAGCATCACCCGGGCCTCGTCGGGGTCGATGCTGCGGAACTCGCTCTCGAGTGCGACGTGCGCCAATTCCCGTATCTGCCCGGCCAATTCGACACCAGTCGGACCACCGCCGGCGACGGCGAAACTCAGCCACGGACGACGCTGCTCGGCGTCGGGCAGGGATTCGGCCATCTCGAAGGCGGCCATGATGCGTCGGCGGATGGCCAGGGCGTCGTCGAGCGTCTTCATCCCGATGGCGTGCTCGATGAGATCCTCGTTGCCGTGATACGACGTCCGCATCCCGGCCGCCACCACCAGGTAGTCGTAGGTGACCTCGGTGACCGTCGAATCCATCCGGGTGACGGTGACGGTGCGCGCCGCCGGGTCCACCGCGGTCGCCTCGGCGCAGAACACCTCGGCGTTGCGTTGCCGGCGCAGCAGATGCCGGATCGGGCTGCTGATGGAGCCCTCCGACAGCAGTCCGGTCGCGCATTGATAGAGCAGCGGCTGGAACAGATGGCTGGTGCCGCGGTCGATCACCGTGACCCAGACGTCGGCTCGGCGCAGACGCCGGGCGGCGTTCATGCCGCCGAAACCCGCTCCGATGATGACCACATGCGGCCGGCCGCGCCGGCCGGAGTCGGATACACCCACCCCGCCGATTGTGGCAGAAACCCGGCGAGGCGGTGGCTGTCCGCGGTCGGGGTCAGCGGGAGGCGGGAACCGCGCTGGTCACCGCAAGGGTGGCCGCGCTCGTCGCGGCGGTCACGGTGAACACCGACGGCCAGGCACCGATCTTCTTGGCCAGCGGGTGCGACGCCCCGAATGCCACGAGATAGGTGCCGAGCAGTCCGGCGGCGACGGCCGGCCCGCGGGAGCGCCATTCGTTGGTGCAGTACGCGCCGACGGCCGCGAGAACCATGCCGCCGAGTTCGCGGCGACCGGTGTAGCGGGCGGCGGCGTACCCGCCGACGAGGCCGACAGCGACAGCGGGAACCGTGGGATCGAGAGCCATGGCCGAAAGCCTACCCAAGGGGCGATGGCCGGCGGTCTCGGGCAGGACTCATCCGGTGATCAGATAGTCCTGCTGCATCCGCTTCCAGAGCACGAGGTGCGGATCGGTGGTGGGATCGCGTCGATCGATGAGGTAGGTGGTGGCCGCTCCCCTCATGCTGGAGAACAGGATCGGGTAGAGCTCCGGATATCGCGGCGCCGACGTCAGGGTGGGGCCGAGGAAGTCGGCGACGACGGCGGCCACGGTGCGGCCGATCTCCCGCTCGGCCGGCAGCAGGACCGTGCGCAAGGACTCGTTGGTGCGGGCGGCCACCCACAACTCCATCGACGCCACGAAATACGGCTGATGGAAGGTCGACCACCCGAGGTCGGTGGCCGCCGAGATCCGCTCCACCGGATCCTCGGGCCAGTCGATCTGTGCGGGCAGTTCGGCGATCCGGGTCCGCGCGAGATGCCCGACCGACGCGGTCAGCAGGGCGTCCTTGGACGGGAAGTGGTGCAGCATCCGGCCGCGGCTCACGCCCGCCTCGGACTGGATGGCGACGGTGCTGGTGTGGGCATAGCCACGCTCCACCAGCACACGCAGTGCCGCGTCGAGGATCAGGGTGCGGGTCTCGTCGCTGCGCCGCTGCCGGGGTGCCTCCATCGGGGTGAGCACACTGTTCGGGGTGAGCGCACTGCTCGGGCGCATCGTCACCGGGCCAGTCTACGAGCCGGATTCCACCACGGGCCTGTCGAGACGTCAGAAGTCGAGAATGTGGGGCAGACCCGCGCGATAGCGATCCCGGTCGGCGGCCTTGATCGGGTCGAGGACCGGCAGGTCCCACAGCGGGAACACCGGAGCGGGACGGGCCGGGCTGTCGGCGGCGTCGAGGATCGCATTGGCCGCGCGTCGTCCCGCTTCGTTGGCCCCCTCCATCGTCGCCAGGTCGATGTTGGTGCGCACATGATCACCGCCGATGAACAGGTTGGGGATGGAGGTGGCTGCGGTGGGACGGTGCTGCAGCGAACCGGCCGTGTTGACCATCAGCGGTGTGGCGTTGGCGATGGTCGGTGACCAGGTGATCCCGGGATCGAGTGACCAGGTGACGATGTCCTCGCTGCGCAGGATGCGCCGCGAGCCGGAGTTCATCGCGCGCGCCATCTGCGCCCACACCTCCTTCGCGATCTCGTCCCTGGTGCACTGTTTAGCCTTCTTGCCGAACAGGATTCCCGGCGTCTCCCAGTCGGAGATGTCGATGGACAGGCAGTCGTGCACCCGGCCGTCGCCGTAGGTCCGGGCGAAGTCGACGTTCCACGGACCGGCCTGGAACAACCCGGTGAGCGCCCAGGGCGTGCCGAGCGAGGCGATGTGCCCGGGCGGCAGGTCCGACCTGCGGGACAGGAAGTATTGGATTCCCACCATCCAGTCGTCCTCGAGATGACGAATGCCGCCGAGTTCCGGTGCAGCCCCGAGGATCTCCGGCGTCAGCAGTGGCCGGAGCCGGTCGATCGGCATCGCCGCGACGTAGAAGTCCGCGGCCACCGCCCGGCCCCGGGAGGTGCGCGCCCCGGCGATCTGACCGCCCGACACGTCGAATGCCGCTGCGCCCTAGCCCATTTCGAATCGAACGCCGCGGTGCCGGAGATGGGCGACCCACGGATCGATCCACACGTGATTGGTGGGGCCGTTGAGGATTCGGTCGACACCACCGTGGACGAGTCCCGCGTCGTACCGGCCGATCAGGCCGGTCGCGGAAACGGCCAGCGCCCAACCGATCTGGCCGATCGTGCGTGCCGATGCGGTACCGGATTTGGCGGCCACCAGCGCGCGGGTGAGGGCGCCGGCCAGGTACTTGCGGTAGGCCGGCGACTTGCCGTCGGCCTTGACGAACTGGACCCAGGACTGCTTCTCCCACTGGCCCACCTTGCGTTCGTCACTGCTGGTGGCGATGATCAGTTCGCGGTTCACGAAGTACGCCAACTCCTGTGGCGGGATGTCGACGACGAACTTGAGTCCGGTGGTCAGCGCGTTGCGTAGATTCTCCAGTGTCGCAAGCGAACCCGCGTGGGTGATCGATCCCATGATCGATGCGGGCGCGACGGTCGGCGCGTACCCGGATTCGTCGAAGGCGACGATCGCGGTCTCGACGTTGATCAGGTGCCGGTCCTTGACATTGCCGCCCGGCACCGGGATGCGTTGCATCGACTCGGTGACGTGCTGATAGCAGCCGGGGAAGAAGCGGAAGCCGTGCTCGCCGGGAAGCGGAAGCCGTCCGCCCGCGGCTGTGCCCGGGACGTCGTGACTGCGGGCCTTGCCACCGAGGTAGGCCGGTTCGTACACGGTGACCGCGAAGCCGCGTTCGATGAGCTCGTGGGCGGCGGCGAGTCCCGCCATGCCGCCACCGAATATCGCCACCGAGCGTCGTCGACCCGCCGCGGGCGGCACCGCACGCGCCGACGGCACGCTCACACCGGGCATGGCGACGGCGGTCCCGGCCAGCACCGCCGCGGCGGCGGCACCGGTGAGCAACGACCGCCGGGAGACTCCCGACCCTCCGCCCGATCCGTCGATTCTTTCGTCACCTTCGGACATGGCACGGCCCTCCCGACCTCGGAACAGTCAACTCTGACTCTTTCGATGTGATGTGTACCACTTTCGAGGAGCGGGTGGGACGGAACCGGCGAAGTGTCTCGCCACCGATGGTCCGGTCTCCGCGATGTCACACTGGATTCATGCCCGATGCGTCCCCGCACCCGAACCCCGGCGCAGCCCGGTGACCGGCCCGGCTTCTCCCGATCCGGCGTTTCCCGATCCGGCCGTCCCCGATCCCGCCGTCCCCGATCCCACCGTCCCCGATCCCACCGCACCCACCCACGACACCGAACCGATCCCCGGCTCCGCGGCACCCGCCGACGCCGCAACCCCCACGATCCTGCTGGTGTCGGGCACCCACGCCGACGCCCTCGCCGACGAGTTCGGCCGGTACCGCCGCGACTACCACGTGCGTTGCGTGGCGTCGGCGATCGAGGCGATCGTGGCACTCGGTCAGCTGGCCGGTCGTGGTGATCCGGTGGCGCTCATCGTCGCCGATTCCGAGTTGCCCGACATGCCACTCATGGAGGCGCTGCACACCTTTCGCTCCATCACACCGACCGCACGCCGCGTCGTCGCCATCGCCTGGGAGACCTTCGCGGTGACCTCGGCGGCGCTGCGTCCGGCGCTGCGCAAGGGCAAGTTCGACACCTTCCTGCTGATGCCGCGCGGCGCCCGTGACGAGGAGTTCCACTACGCGATCACCGAGATGCTGTCCGACTGGGGCTCGACCATCGCCGCCCCGGTCGTCGAGGCCGTCCGGATCATCACCGACGAGCCGACCGCACTGACCCTCGAGATCCGGGACATGCTCGATCGTTCGGGCATGCCGCATCGCACCTATCCCCCCGACAGTCCGGCCGGGCGTGAGGCCCTCGCCGCGTACCTGCCCGACCCCGACGATCCCACCGCCGAACCGTCGTTCCCGCTGCTCCAGTCGATGGTCAGCCTCAACCACGGGATGGTCATCGCACCGTCGTCGGCCCGCGAGGTGTCGGCCATGCTCTACGGGCGGCCCTCGGATGTGGACGAGGAGGCGGTGGTGGATCTGGCCATCGTGGGCGCCGGCCCGGCCGGTCTGGCGGCCGCGGTCTACGCGGCCAGCGAAGGACTGTCGACGGTGGTGATCGAATCGTCGGTGATCGGCGGGCAGGCCGGCACGAGTTCGATGATCCGCAACTACCTCGGTTTCCCGCGCGGGATCTCCGGGATGCGGCTGGCCCAGCGGGCCCGGGTGCAGGCGGTGCGCTTCGGTGCGCGGTTCTACTCCGGGTGGCCGGTCCACAGACTCGAACTCGGCGGCCTCGAACCGGGCGGCCTCGAACTCGGCAGCGAGCACACCCCGCACCGCCTCGTCACCGACGGCGGCGATGTGCGCTCGCACGCCGTCCTGATCAGCAGCGGCGTCGACTACCGACGGGTCGGCGTCGACTCACTGGAGGCCTTGGTCGGCGTCGGCGTCTTCTACGGCGCGGCGATGTCGGCGGCCCGCGAGATGGAGGGCCGCGACGTGATCGTCGTCGGCGGCGGCAACTCGGCCGGTCAGGCGGCCATCCACCTGGCCCGGTTCGCGCGGTCGGTGACGATCGTGGTCCGCCGCGATGACCTGTCGGCCACCATGTCGCAGTACCTGATCGGCGAGATCACCTTCCATCCGCGCATCAGCGTGTGCGGTCGATGCGAGGTCGTCGACGGCGGCGGCGACGGTTCGCTGGACTGGGTGACGCTGCATCATCGCGACACCGGCGAGGACGAGCGACGCGCCGTCGGCGGGCTGTTCCTGCTGATCGGTGCCGAACCGCACTGCGAATGGGTCTCCACGGAGATCGCGCGCGACGATCACGGCTTCGTCCTCACCGGCCGCGACGTCCCCAAGAACCGATGGGCCGACGGCCTGCCCCCGGCGAACCTCGCGACCAGCGCCGCGGGGGTGTTCGCCGCCGGCGACATCCGCGCCGGTTCGATGAAGCGGGTCGCGTCGGCATCCGGTGAGGGCGCGAGCGTGGTGCCCCTGGTCCACGAGTGGGTGGAGACCTGCGTGCGGGCCTGAGCCCACCCGGCGACGCCGCCCTTCGTCGGAGCCGGTCTACCGCACATCCTTGGTCAGGTGAACCAGTGCGTATCCACCCGAGGTCGGTGTTCGGTGTGTCTCCCGGAAACCGACTCTGGCGTACAGCCGCAGGTTGCCGACGCTGCGGTCGCCGGTGAACAGGCGCATCTCGCCGACTTCGGGAGGCAGCCGCTGCTCGGCCAATGCCAGCAGCCGGCTACCCAGACCCTGGCCCTGGACATCCGGAGCGACGACGAGCCGGCCGAGTTCGGCGATCGTCGTCGCGGGATCGACGGTCACCCGGACGGCGCCGACGAGACGCCCGTTGGTGTCCCGGAGCCCCAGCGCCAGGACGTTCGACGCCGAGAGCTCGGTCGTCACCTCGTCCGGCGACTGCACCAACGGGGGTCGCCAGACATCGTCATGCGCCTGGGCCTCGGTGACGTAGGCGGCACGCTGCAACGTGAGCAACTCGCCGGCGTCGGATGCGGACAGGATCACCACGGCGGTTTCCATGACAGCCGATCAAGTCAGAGCGTCACGGTCGGACCGCCCGCACACCGCGCGTCGAGACCCGGGCGCGATCGACTCAGTCGAGCGAGGCGAGGAATTCCCGGACCCGTGGCCAGGTCTCGCGGGTCGCGGCATCACCGGCGATGAGACCGAGGTGACTGGTCTCCACGGTCGCGAAATGGACCTGCTCGGAGTCGGCGAACAGGTCGACTCCGTGCCGGGCGGCGGCCCAGCTGACGATCGCGTCGCGGTGGCTGCCGAACAGCTGGATGGGTGCGGTGATGGACGTCAGGTCGACGAGCCTGCCGTCGAAATTGAGCACCCCGGACGCGAGTTCGTCGCGGTAGATGAAGTTCTCCCACATCTGCAGCGATACCTTGCCCGCATATCCCGGCATCGTCGTCTGGAAACGGTCGATCACCTGCATCCGCGCCAGCGCATCGGTGTCGTGGGCGTTGCGCATGATGTAAGCGGGTTTCTTCAGTTCCCGCTCCCACGCCGTCGCCCGGTAGGCGAGCCGCACCAGCGGTGCCGGGATGCCGCCGAGGGCGCGCAGCGCACCGGAGATCAGGGTGCCGCCGGTCGGCTTCATCAGCGTCTTGACCAGCGGATACGGCGGAACCTTCGCGTAGTCGAGGGGCGTGCCGATGGCGGTGATCGACCGGATCGGCAGTTCCGGATGCGCGGCCGCGGTCAGGAACGTGATCGTCCCGCCGATGCTCCACGCCATGAGATCGACGAGGTCGCCCGTCGACGACGCGGACGCCTCGTCGCCACCGTGATAGTCGGCGAGAACCCGGCCGACGGCCTGGGGCACGATGTCGTCGAAGTAGTCGGAAAAGCCCATGTCACGGTCGGCGCGCCCGACGTCACCGAAGTCGACGACGTAGGGCACCCGTCCGTCCTCGAGCAGCTTCGCCACCACCGACTGCCCCGGGCCGAGGTCGTAGCAGCGGGCCGACACCGCCAGCGGCGGTACCAGCAGCACCGGGGGACGACCGGCGACGCGCGCCGCGGCACGATCGGCGTCACTGCCGTATCTGCGCAGTTCCCGGTGCTCACCGGTGTGCAGGACGGTGTGCTCGGTCTGCACGTCGGGGGCCACCTGGTGGCCTCCCAACATCCGCAGGACGAGGAGCGCACCTTCGGCGGTGGACGGCGCCTCGTTGTCTTTCGGCGCGATTGCGGGGCTCGACATCCTGGCGAATCTACGCGACGCACCCATCGGCGAGGCGGCAGCCCTTTAGGACGCGTGCTCGCGGGACTCGTCGTCGTCCCAGAAGTTGACGGCGTCGAGACTGCGGATCAGCCGATCGCGGGCGTCGGCGAACCGGGCGTGGATCTCGGTCCGGATCGAGGCCTCGTCGCCATCGCGCAGAAAACCGATGAGTCGGCGGTGGCTGGCGACGGCCTGGCGGCCCCACTCCGGATCGTGCGCATAGAGCTGATGCGGTGAGTACTTGTTGGCCTCGAACAGGAACCAGGCGAGTTTCTTGCTGTGCGCCATCAGATTCACGTGACGGTGAAAGGCGAACTCGCGATCGAGGACCCGATCGGCATTGCCGGTGTCGACGGCGGCCTCGAGTTCATCGACGATGGTCGCCAATTCCGTGAGGCTGCGCGCCAACTCCGGATCGGCGATGGCGTGGGTCGCCAGGCGCGCCGACAACTCGGCCTGCATCCAGAAGAGGTCGACGATGTCACCGCGTTCGAGATTCTCGACGATGAACCCGCGATGAGGGGACGACCGGACCAGACCTTCACCCCGCAGCGTGACCAACGCCTCGCGGACCGGCGTGACGCTGCATCCGAGCGCGGACGCTGTCTCGTCGAGCCGGATGAACTGACCGGGACGGATGTCTCCGGTCATGATCCGGGTACGCAAGTGGTCGGCGACCTCATCGGTGAGCTGTTTACGACCGAGCCGCACAGCTGCCATCGCCTTGTCTCCTCTCGTCATCCCCGACCGCACTTCCCCTACCGAACCTTATTGTCTCGTGCCCGAATTCGTCGATGCGTTCCCCGATCGGGACAACCGAACGGGCATTGCGCGTCACACGATCGCCCTGTCGTGACGGATCCGGTACCGCAGATCGCGCATCATCGCGCGGCTCCCGCCGAACCGAATCGACTTCGGCAGGGGTGCGTTGACCACGGAGACGGTCCAGAACAGCTGCGCGAATCGTCGTCGATCGGTCGCGGTCCACTCCACGCCCAGTTCCTCGCGGAACAGCGGCGGCAGGAAGCCGATGGTCAGGAACCGCAGCAGGTCGACGAAGGGCAGGCGGACCAACGGGTTGATCATCTTCAGGTCCACCAGGTCGTTGAGGAAGGCCCGGGTCCGTTCATCGATGGAGACCCGTTCACAGGCGACGTTCCAGTAGTGGTCGAACTCCGCGCGCGAGGCGGGCCACATCTCTTCGGGCACCTGCAGGGTGGTGCCGAGAACCTTCGACGACTGGTAGAACTCCTCGGCCTGCGTCTCATCCATCGTCCCGTGGATCAGTTGATAGGAATCCTCGACGCCGACGAACAGGCAGGCCGCCACCCACATCTGGAGTTCACGGTTGAAGGCGTTGTAGCGGACCGGGCTGTTCTCGTCGGACCGGACGTGACGATGAGCCGTGTTCACCGCCGCGCGGAACGCGGCCCGCTCCTCGTCGGTGCCGAGGATCGCGACCGCGAGGTACTGGGTGGTGGTCCGGGCCCGTTTCCACGGGTGATGCTGCAGCGCGCCGGACTCGACCTTGCTCTCCAGCACGCCGTAGGCGACCTCGGGCCACGACAGCTGCATGATCACGTTGGCGGCGGCACCGGCGAACGACCAGAAGTCGAGCGCCTCGGTGACCTTCGCCGTCGTGTGCCGGCCGATGGCGTGCCGCCTGCGCCGCGGGATCGCGATACGCGTCTGCGCGTTGGTGAGGACCGCGGTCGTCTCGTCGAGATCGGGCAGGTAGGTGGTGGCCATGGACGTCTTCTTTCTCGCGAGGCCGGACCACGAGCGCGTCCGCCCGGGTGACCGACCGAGTCGCCGGGCGGCCCGCCACGCGGGTGACTCCGGCCGCCAGGCGACTCCTGTGCCGTAGTGGTGCCCCGACGATCATCCCGCAGAGGAGTGTCCACTTGTGACTGATATCTCAGGTTTCTCCGGTAAGGCTAACATACTTAAAATATTAAATGTAGAGTCGGTCGCAGCGTCGGGTTCCGTCGACCGGGCATACTCATCGGCGATGACCTCTCACGACCCGACCGCAGCGCCATCCGAGGACACCGGCGTCGTCGCCGTGGTGGGCACCCTCAATCTCGACCAGGTGATCCGGGTGGATCGACTTCCGGCCGACTCCGAAACCGTCCTCGGCCTGTCGCAGACCGAACGGCCCGGCGGCAAGGGCGCCAATCAGGCCCTCGCCGCCGCCGGTCACGCCCGGGTGGCGTTGATCGGTGCCGTCGGTGACGACACCGCGGCGCAGACGATGCTGACCCATCAGCGATCCGCCGGCGTCGACGTCGACCACATCCACCACGCCGAGGGCATCAGCGGACGGGCCGTCATCGAGGTCGACGCGCACGGCACCAACCGCATCATCGTGCTGTCCGGCGCCAACACCGACCTGCCGGTCGACCACACGCTCACCGCATTGGACGCACTCGATCCCGACGTCGTCCTGACCCAACTCGAGTGCCCCATGGCGATCACCGAGGCGGTGGCCGACTGGTGCCGCAGCCACCGGCGACGATTCATCCTCAATCCCAGTCCGGTTGCACCGCTGGATGATTCGATTCTCACCATCGCGGATCCGGTGATCGTCAACGAGGTCGAGGAGACCTACTACGGCGGTCCGGAGAAGCTGGGCTCGACGTGTCGCAGTGTGGTGATCACCCGCGGTGGCGCCGGGGTCGTCGTGATCGACGACGCGGGTGAACATCACATCGAGGTCCGCGCCGTGACGGCCACCGACACCACCGGTGCCGGTGACGTCTTCGCCGGAGTCCTCGCCGCCCATCTCGCCGGTGGCCTCGACCTCCTGGACGCCGCCCGGCACGCGACAAGCGCGGCAACCGAATTCGTCGAGCGTGGTCCGGCAGCACACTGAGCCAACCTGACCGCCTCGTTCATACACGCACCCGTTGACAGCGCTCACCTCGCCACTGACAGCGCCATCCTCGCCACTGACAGCGCTCACCTCTTCACTGACAGCGCCCGGCTCGGCACTGACAGCGCTCTCCCCAACGTTGACAGCGCTCTCCCCAACGTTGACAGCGCTCTCCCCATCACTGACAGCGCTCGGCTCGGCACTGACAGCGCTGTGCTTCCATATCGAAGACCGCAGGTGGCCGTGACCGCTCGCCGTATATCGTCCGACGACGCCAACTCCGCGTATTCGGCGTCCGATACGTCCGTATTGGGATTCAATTAGCGCACTACGAATGCCACGGTCGGGTGAGCCGGAGGACGAGTCTCGATGTCTGAGAACAGAAGTGTCTCGACGACCCAGAGCACCAGCCCGAAACGCACCCTCCGCATCGCCCTTGCCATGCGCGGTGGTGTGAGCATGGCCGTCTGGATCGGCGGTGCCGTCGCCGAACTCGATCTGGTGCGGCGGGCATCGTTGACACCAATCCCCACTCCTGGTCCCCACGCTTCACCAGAGCATCACCGTGCCCACGTCTATAAAGAGCTTCTCGCGGCCGCCGGCTTCGACAAGGTCGAATTCGACATCCTCGCCGGGGCGAGCGCGGGCGGACTCAACGCTGTGCTGTTTGCCCTGGCGCAGAGCTACGGCGTCGTCACCGACGACATTGTTCGCGACATGTGGCTGAAGGATGGTGGCCTCTGGGATCTGTTGCGGACGCCCGACAAGGAAGCCGAAGCGGACGGCAAGCAGCGATCAGGATTCAGTGCGGTCGACTCGGTGCTGTCCGGCGACGGCCGGTTCCTGACGCTGGCACGCGAAGCCATCGAAATAATCGTCGGGGAATCCTGGAATCCGCCGCAGGCAGAAGAATCCTCCACGGTTGGCCGAGTCCAACCACAGGATCGACTGACCGTGGAGTTGGCAGCCACCGTGCTGCCCGACCCGAAGCGACGGAGCATGCCCTCCCGCGCAGGGTTCTCATTCACCCGTCGCCCAGGTGGACTCGGATCGACGTACTCCACCATCCCCGGAGCAATCGACGTCGACCAGAGCGCGGCCATACATGCCCAGGAACGTATGGCACTGAGCATGCGCGCCACCTCGTCATTTCCGGGCGCATTCGAGCCGGCGTCGGTGCACTCGTCGCAACCGACTCCCATGACCGACCTTTCTGCGCCCGGTGACATGCAGCCGGTCTTCTCGTTGTGCCGTGAGGCCAACGACGCCGACGATCCATTCCTGGTGATCGATGGCGGTGTCTTCGACAACATCCCTATCGATCGCGCCGTTCGCGCAATTCAGCGCGCATCGGCCACCGATCCGACGCAACGTGTGCTGATCTACCTCGATCCGCAACCACCGTCACAACCCGAACCGCAACCTGCACCGTCGCCGGCGAAGAAGGGCACCCGCGCACGCAATCAGTCTGCGCAGCTGAGTCGCTGGCTCAACGTCATCACCACCGGAATGTCACTCAAGCAACGTGAGGAGTCCGCAGCCGACGAGATCACGTACATCCGCGAGCACAATGACTCCGTCAAGGAACTCCAAGGACGGCTGGACTCGTTGGCGGCCTGGCTCTCCAATCCCGGGACGCGGCTGCCGAACATTGGACTCCGTGACTATCTCGCGTCGCGTGCGGGAGCCGACGCCGAACGGTATGCCCTCATCCTCACGAAACCCAATGATGTCCTCGTCAGCCCAGGATTCCCCGCCCAACCTTGGGTCCCCGTCAATGCCGAAGCCAGCCTCGCGGTCGCCGAAGCCGTCGAGAGGGCATACGCTGCTATCTCATCGCGCTCAACCACGCTCGACCGTCACGCGTGGCATGTCGTCACGATCGGCGATGCCGGTGCCGCAATCGACGCCTCGCTGTTCCTGATCGCGTGGACGCGAATGCTCCAGGACACGGACACTGTCAGCTGCAACGATGCTCCATTGCTCCGAAGGGTCAAACGATGCCTGTACCGTTGCCTGTCAATACTTCTCCGCGTACGGCGTCAGACCGTGGATGACGCCGTTCGCAGCACCACCGACTCAGACGCGTTGTCGACGGCAATCGTCGCAGGGATAAGCCATCAGCTGTTTCTGACGCTCGATCAGGGTCTCGACAGTCTGTTGAATCATTCTGAACCAGGGGATGATTCGGAGTTCTACGTACATCTGTCATCTGCTTTGGGAATGCCGGGAACTGCCACAGCGTCAACAGCGATCCCCCATTCGGCCCAGCTACTCACCACCGTGTGGTCACGCCTCGACTCGTATCTTCGTGCGCTAAGGACCATCCACCCCGGCCAGGCCGAACGCAACGATTCGGAGTGGTCCGATTCCATCTACAACGCACTGCGCCAACGAGTATCGGCGCACTCACACTCGGCGTATGAGATAACCCGCTTACTCTCGGTCAGCGGCGTCCCCGGCGGTCAGTCGATGATTCGCTACCACGAGATCACAGGCAACCAGACCCCCGCGCTGGACAACGAGCACGTCTCCGAGCTGCGGTCCGCAGCCATCCACTCACAACTGGCTTCCTGGTTACGCAAGAACACCGCCCTGGAGCACATCGACCCAGAACAGTTGTCCGCGTGGATGTCTCACGTCGAGGGAGTCAACCGGGCCGAGGACAAGCTGTGTGGAACACCGCTTGCGCGGTTCGCCGGCTTCTTCGACTGGCGCTGGCGCTCGAACGACTGGACGTGGGGTCGGATGGATGCTGCCGCAGGGATCGCCGATCTGCTGGAGGCGACCGCCCGCGACGAGAATGAGGAACAGTCCACAGCGTCCGAATCGGATTCCACCGCACGGGACCTGCAGCAGTGCATCTTCGCCGACCTCCCGACCTCGCTGGCGATGCCGCCGCGCGGGATGGGTGTGATCACCGGACTTCCCTCGTCCTATCGTGTCGGTCTGGTGTCACGTGCGTCCAGCCTGGTCATCCGCGCCCTACAGCCCGCCACCGTGAAACCGAGCGTCGTGAAGAAATCGATCGTGGTCGCGGCGGTGGCCGCGTTGCGGGTCATCCCACCACTTCTCGGACTTCTCGTCGATCCGATCCGACTCGCCATCGCCCTGGGAGCAACTCTCCTCGCATCGGAAGTACTGCCGGGGGATTCGGGCACAGATGAATCCAACTGGAGGGTGTTCGGGTTCCTGACGACGCTTGTGGGCTTGGGCATCGGCTGGCGATGGTGGGCGGCTCGGAAGAAGTGGCACGGCATGAATGAGAGATGGGAACGCGCCAAACAGGTGTTTCCGGCCGAACGTCAGCGTGTGTTCACAGACTGGCGTCGCGCGTTCACGGAGGCCCAGGGCCGGGCCCGTCCCTACCTGTGGGTGACGCTGTGCTTCGGGGTTGCCTATGCGTGCATCGGTATCGCGCTGTGGCTCCTGGCCACGGTGTTGGCATGCCATCCGATGGAAGCTGCACTCGCCGTGTGGTTCCCGCTGCTCGGCCTAGCCGGGTGGTTGTTCGTTGTCTGTACCCGGGTGACTCCACCTCGATCTGGCCATGAGGCCGGCCGTGTCGGCCGATCCGCCGCACGGCGGCTTGCTTTCTGCTGCGCGGCCGGGTTGTTGATCGTCGTGGTGGTCCTCGGTATCGGTATCGACATCTCGCTGCCCGGCACCATCGCCTCCGCTGTCAGTGTGGCATCAGTGCTCACCGCAGCACTCGTCGCCTGCTCACTGTGGGGCTGGGTCCCCCTCCGGGAGACATACACCTATGCCGCGCCCGCAGCTCTGCTCGCAGGCATCGTGACCGGTGTGGTCGCCCACTGCTGGGCGCAGAACAACGTCCTGGTGATCCTGGTCCCGGTGGCAACGTGGTGGATCTGGATGGCCGTTTTTCTCGGCAACGTCACACCCCTGTCATCCAAGGCCATGGGCCTATTGCCTGAGGAGTCGTCCGACGACACTGCGAGCACTGCCAATCCCTCGTAACGTCGACACCATGACGTCCGACCACACCCGCCACCTGATCCGGTACGGCGGGACCTTCTCTCCGGAGCTGATCGCCCGCGCGGAGGGCAGCTTCGTCTACACCGCCGACGGCCGACGCATCCTCGACTTCACCTCGGGGCAGATGTCGGCGATCCTCGGGCATGCGCACCCGGAGATCGTCGCGACCATCTCCCGGCAGGCCGCCACCCTCGATCATCTCTTCAGCGGCATGCTGTCCGAGCCGGTGCTGGAATTGGCTGCACGCCTGTCGGATTCGCTGCCCGATCCGCTCGACAAGGTGCTGCTGCTGACCACCGGCGCCGAATCCAACGAGGCCGCGATCCGACTGGCGAAACTCGTCACCGGCAAGCACGAGATTGTCTCGTTCGCCCGCTCCTGGCACGGCATGACGCACGCGGCGGCCGCGGCCACCTACAGTGCGGGACGCGGCGGTTACGGTCCGGTCGCGGCGGGCAATTATGCTCTTCCGACACCGGATTCGTTCCGGCCCGACTTCACCCACGCCGACGGCACCCTCGACTGGGAACGGCAACTCGACTTCGGATTCGGTCTTATCGACGCGCAGTCGGTGGGTTCGCTGGCCGCCTGCATCGTCGAACCCATCCTGTCCTCCGGCGGCGTCATCGACCTCCCGCCGGGCTATCTGGCTGCGCTGCAACGCAAATGCCGGGAGCGGGACATGTTGCTGATCCTCGATGAGGCACAGACCGGGCTGTGCCGGACCGGCACCTGGTACGCCTTCGAACGCGACGGTGTCGTCCCCGACATCATCACCCTCTCCAAGACGCTGGGCGCCGGCCTGCCCCTCGCCGCCACCATCACCAGCACCGAGATCGAACAGGCCGCCCACGAACGCGGCTTCCTGTTCTTCACCACCCACGTCTCCGACCCGCTCGTCGCCGCCGTCGGCAACACCGTGCTCGACGTCCTCGAACGCGATCACCTCGATACCCGTGCGACACACGCCGGAAAACTGTTGCGCGACGGCCTGCTTCGCATCCAGGAACGTCACAGTGTGGTGGGTGACGTCCGCGGCCGCGGGCTGCTACAGGGACTCGAGCTCGTCGACTCCGACGCCGACCGCCTCGGCGCCCAAGTCACCCGCCGATGCTACGACCTCGGATTGCACATGAACGTCGTCCAGCTGCCCGGCATGGGCGGCACCTTCCGGATCGCGCCACCCCTGACCGCCTCCGACGACGAACTGGAACTGGGTCTGTCGATCCTGGAGCAGGCCATCGCCGAACTCGACGCGTGACCCCGGCAGCCGCCGGTCAGCCGTCCTTCGCGTCGAGAGCCGCGGCCACCTCGGCGGGGAATCCGCCGGTGGCCACCGGCCCCCACGACGTCGGGGTGATGCGGATGACCGACTTGTTCTGCACCCGCATCGCCTCGCGGTACTCCTCCCAGTCCGGGTGCTCACCGGAGATGCAGCGGAAGTAGTCGACCAGCGCATCCTCGGCCTCGGGCATGTCGAGGACCTCGGCGGTGCCGTCCACCTGCACCCACGGGCCGTTCCACTCATCGGAGATCACGCACACGCTGACCTGCGGTCGCCGTGCGGCATTGACCGTCTTGGCACGAGCGGGATAGGTCGCGATGACGATACGGCCCTGCGCGTCCACACCGCCGCTGACCGGCGAGAGTTGTGGCGCGCCGGACCCCCGGGTGGTGAGCAGCAGCATCTTGTGACGAGGCGTGACGAAGTCGATGAGTTCGGCCTTCTCGACGTCGGTGGCGGTGGCGATGGTTCTGGGCATACCGCCACCCTAACCATGAGCGCAACGCCGATGGGCGGGCCAACTCACGCGTCGACACGACGGTAGCCGGCCGTCACCGCCGCAGCGTCGAAGACCGTGGCGTTCGGCGACATCCGCCCGAGCCCGGGCTTATGGTGTGACAAACCTTCCACGAAGGAGAGCCCGCTATGTCTGAATCTCCTGTCGCCACCCCGCCCGCCGCGTCACCGACACTGCGGGAGTTGACCGTTCGGGGCATCATCCTCGGCGGCCTGATCACCCTCGTGTTCACCGCCGCGAACGTGTACCTCGGCCTCAAGGTCGGTCTCACCTTCGCCACCGCCATTCCCGCGGCGGTGATCTCGATGGCCGTCCTCCGGTTCTTCGCCCATCACTCGATCGTCGAGAACAACATCGTCCAGACGATCGCCTCGGCCGCGGGCACGCTGTCGGCGATCATCTTCGTCATCCCGGGCCTGGTGATGATCGGCTGGTGGACCGGATTCCCCTACTGGATCACGGTGGCGGTCTGCGCCGTCGGCGGCATCCTCGGCGTGATGTACTCGATCCCGCTACGCCGCGCACTCGTCACCGGCTCCGACCTCCCGTATCCGGAAGGTGTTGCCGCAGCAGAGGTTCTCAAGGTCGGTGAGACCGAGGAGGGCGCGGAGAGCAACCGCGCCGGCCTCATCGCGATCATCGTCGGATCGGTCGGATCGGCGCTGTTCGCGTTGCTGGCCAAGATGCGGATCGTCACCGACTCGGTGGGCGCATACCTCAAAATCGGTTCCGGTGGCACCATTTTCGGCGCCAGCCTGTCCCTGGCCCTGATCGGTGTCGGGCACCTCGTCGGCCTGACCGTCGGCATCGCCATGCTCGTGGGTCTGGTGATCTCCTACTTCATCCTGATGCCGATCTACTCGTGGGGCGATTTCACCGCATCGACCGGTGCCATCGGCGACGTCCTCGACACCGTCTTCTCCGACGACGTCCGGCTCATCGGTGCGGGCGCCATCGCCGTGGCGGCGGTGTGGACCCTCATCAAGATCCTGCGGCCGATCATCACCGGCATCTCCAACGCCCTGACCTCGTCGCGCTCACGACGCGAGGGGATCACCGTCGACATCACCGAACGCGACATCCCGATCACCTACGTCGGGGCCACCGTCGTGGCGATGCTCATCCCGATCGGATTGCTGCTCTGGGACTTCGTGCAAACCCCCGCGTCGGGGCAGTCCACCAACCCGATCGACGGGTCGTCGGGCGGCATCATCTCCGTCACCATCCTGTTCGTGGTGATCATCGGCCTGGTCATCGCCGCCGTGTGCGGCTACATGGCCGGCCTGATCGGTTCGTCCAACAGCCCCATCTCGGGTGTCGGCATCCTCGTCGTCATCATCGCCGCGGTCCTGGTGAAGATCGTCTACGGGACGGCGTCGGGCAGCGAGACCGACGCGCTCATCGCCTACACGCTGTTCGCCGCCGCGATCGTCTTCGGTGTCGCCACCATCTCCAACGACAATCTCCAGGACCTCAAGACCGGCCAACTTGTCGGTGCCACACCGTGGAAGCAGCAGGTCGCGTTGATCATCGGCGTCCTCTTCGGGTCGATCATCATCCCGCCGATCCTGGAACTGATGAACAACTCCTTCGGCTTCGCCGGGATGCCCGGCGCCGGCGACGACGCCCTGTCGGCACCACAGGCCCAGTTGCTGTCCACCCTGGCCACCGGCGTCCTCGGCGGTTCGCTCAACTGGAGCCTCCTCGGGATCGGCGCTCTCATCGGGATCGGCGTCATCATCGTCGACGAGGTGCTCGGCCTCACGACCCGCCGGCTGCGGGTTCCGCCGCTCGCCGTCGGCATGGGGATGTACCTGCCGATGTCGTTGACGTTGGTCATCCCGATCGGCGCGATCCTCGGTGTCTTCTACAACAAGTGGGCCGACCGTTCCGGCGGCGACGCCGAGCAGAAGAAGCGGATCGGCGTGCTGATGGCTACCGGCCTGATCGTCGGTGAAAGCCTCTTCGGTGTCATCTTCGCCGGCATCGTCGCGGCCACCGGCGACGATTCTGCGCTGGCCGTCGTCGGCGACGGTTTCGAGAACTACGCCATCTGGCTCGGCGTCGTGCTCTTCGTCCTGCTCGTCGGTGGACTGTACAAGTACGCGCAGCGCCTCGCGAGCGCCGGCGGCACACCCAACACGAAGATCGACACGACCAAGCGGCTCTGAGGCGCCGATCCCTTGCATCTGCATGCTCGACTCCCACACGCATGCAATGCATTCCGTGCAAGCGGGAGGTGCGCGCGCAACTATCCCGACGACGCCGGCGCCAGGATCGCGGCGACCATGCGCTGCATCTGCGTCCCCCAGTAGTCGTCGAGCGGCTCCTCGGGCCGCATCAGGGTGTGCAGAATGGCCGCGCCACCGAGCATCTCGATGAGCAGGGTGGCGTCGACGTCCGCACCGATGGCACCGGCGTCGCGCGCCGCCTCGAGCCGCACGCCGACGGCCCCGAAAACCCCACCGAAGCCTTCGAGGACCTGCCGATGCAGTGCCGGGTCGGCGGCCATGTCGGCGATCAGGCCGGGCAGCGCGGCGCGGGTGACCGGGCTGCCGAACACCTCGCGCACCTCGGCGATCATCGAGGCGAGGTCGGCGTCGAGGTCGCCGGTTTGTGACACCAGCGTGGTGAATCGTCGCAGGGTCGCGTCGTGCACGAGATCGGGTTTACCCGTCCACCGACGATAGATGGCCGTCTTGGTGGTCCCGGCGCGTTCGGCCACCGCCGACATCGTCAGCCGGGCGTATCCGACGTCGACGAGGAGCTCACGGGTCGCGCCGATGACCGCCCCGTCGATCGCCTCATCGCGAGGTCTCCCGGCGGATTTCCGGATTTCGCTGCGCGGGGACATCTGGTCTGTTGTCATAACGCAACCGAGCGTAGCGGAATCGGGGCGAATGGAGCATCATGACCGAGTCGGCATCCTCGACGGGCACTCCCACCGTCGACACCCACGTGGATCCCCTCCAGCGTTCGGCGCGCGACACCTCGTCGCTCGCCGACACCCTCGCGGACTGGATCGCCACCCAGACACCCGATCGCGGCCGCCCCGATCTGCACGTCGACGCCGGCGGCGACGCGAACGGCATGTCGTCGGAGACGATCATGGTCGACGCGCAGTGGCCCGGCGAATCGGCGCCGGAACGCTGGGTGATGCGGATGGCGCCACGGGCAGAGGACATCCCGGTCTTCGACACCTACCGCCTCGATCATCAATACGAGGCCATGCGCCGCGCGGCCGCGGCCACCGCCGTCCCGATTCCGCGAGTGCACTGGCTCGAACCGACCGGCGACGTGACGGGCTCTCCGTTCTTCCTGATGGACCGCGTCGACGGTCTGGTACCGCCGGATGTCATGCCCTACACCTTCGGCGACAACTGGCTCTTCGATGCGTCGACGGAAAAGCAACGAGCCCTGCAGGATTCGACGGTGCGCCTGATCGCCGAGCTGCATTCGATACCCGACGCCGCCGCCACCTTCGGCTTCCTGCGCGACGGTGGGCCACCGTCGGACACCGATCTCGGCAGCCGTTTCTCGTGGCTGGTCGAATGGTACGACTCGTCGGCTGCCGCGATCGGCCGTTCACCACTCGTCGACCGCGCGCTCATCTGGCTACGGGAGAACTTCCCCACCGACGCCGCCGACCGGCCCTCGGTGCTGGTATGGGGTGACGCCCGCATCGGCAATGTGATCTATCGGGACTTCGCTCCGGTGGCCGTACTCGATTGGGAGATGGCCACATTCGGCCCACGCGAACTCGACGTGGCCTGGATCATCTTCGCCCACCGGGTATTCCAGGAACTATCCGGCCTGGCGGCCCTGCCCGGCATGCCGGACTTCATGCGCGAGGACGACGTCCGCGCCACCTACCGCGACGCGACCGGCGTCGAACTCGGTGACCTGCAGTGGTTCTCGGTGTTCGCCGGCGTCATCTGGTGTTGCGTCTTCATGCGGGCAGGCGCGCGGCGCGTCCACTTCGGGGAGATCGATCCGCCTGGCGACATCGACGCCGAACTGTTCTATCACCGCACCCTGCTCGAACGTCTCATCACCACACCCGAGGAAGGACACTGATGCTCGGCCCCGCCGACGAGTTCCCGATTCATCAAGTACCCCAACCGATCGCCTGGCCCGCGAGCTCCGATCGCAACTTCTACGACCGCTCCTACTTCAACGCGCACGACCGCACCGGCGAGATCTTCCTGATCACCGGCATCGGCTACTACCCGAATCTGGGCGTGAAAGATGCGTTCGTCCTGATCAACCGTGGTGGCGACGCCCAGACCGCGGTACACCTGTCCGACGCCATCGACGCCGATCGCCTGCACCAACACGTCGGCGACTACCGCATCGACGTCACCGATCCCCTGCATTCGCTGCACATCTCCCTCGCCGAGACCGAGGGCATCGAGATCGACCTCACCTTCACCGGACTGTTCGACGCCCTGCAGGAGATGCCACACCTGATGCGCACCGGCCCCAAGGTGACCCTCGACGCCCAACGCTTCGCCCAGGTCGGCACGTGGCAGGGCAGCATCGTCGTCGACGGCCAGGAGATCACCGTCGACCCCGCCACCTGGATCGGCACCCGCGACCGGTCCTGGGGTATCCGGCCGGTCGGCGAACCCGAGCCCGCGGGTCGCCCGGCCGATCCACCCTTCGAGGGCATGTGGTGGAACTACATCCCGATGGCCTTCGACGACTTCCAGCTCGTACTGATCGTGCAGGAATCCCCGGATGGCTTCCGCACGCTCAACGACTGCAGCCGGGTGTGGAAGGACGGCCGCGTCGAGCAATTGGGCTGGCCTCGGATCACCGTCCACTACCGTTCGGGTACCAGGATTCCGGCCGGCGCCACCATCGAGACCACCGCCCCCTACGGGGCGGCCGTGCACCTCGAGGTCACGTCGCGGCTGGCGGTACCGATCCACGTGGGCGGCGGCTACGGCGGCGATCCCGACTGGACACACGGGGTGTGGAAGGGCGCCGATTTCACCGAGCGTCGCTCGTACTCGTTGTCCGATCCGGCCGTCGCCGGCCGCATCCCGTTCGGGGTCATCGATCACGTCGGACACGCGGTGTGCCGGGAGGCCGACGGCACCACCCGCGAGGGGTGGGGACTCTTCGAGCACGGTGCCCTGGGCCGCCACGATCCGTCGGGTTTCGCGGACTGGTTGTCGGTCGCCCCCTGAGTTCTGCGCCACACCCCTTGCCAGGTACCCCCCGGGGTATATACCCTCGGGGGTATGAGAATTGTTGTCGTCGGCGGTGTCGCCGGAGGTATGAGTGCGGCCGCCCGCGCTCGGCGCCTCGACGAAGATGCCGAGATCATCGTCCTCGAACGCGGTCCGCACCCGTCGTTCGCCAACTGCGGGTTGCCGTATTACGTCGGCGGTGAGATCGCCGACCGCGACGAGCTCCTGCTGCACACGCCGGAGAGTCTGGCCGAGACACTCAACCTCGACGTCCGGGTGAACCACGAGGTCATTGCGGTGGACCCGACCGCCCGCCGGGTGCGGGTGGCCACCGCCGAGGGCATCGACGAGATGGCCTACGACCACCTGATCCTGGCCCCCGGCGCGCGCGCCGTCCGCCCGCCCATCCCCGGCCTCGACGCCGAATGCGTCACCACGTTGCGCACCGTCGGCGACGCCGTCGCCCTGCGTGAACGTGTCCTCGACGGAGCCCGGCGCGCCGTGGTCCTCGGTGCCGGCTTCATCGGCGTCGAGGCGGCCGAGGCCCTGCGCCTGCGTGGCCTCGAGGTGGCCCTCGTCGAACTCTCCGATCACGTGCTGCCGCCCCTCGAACGGGAGCTGGCCTCCGCCGTGCGCGATGAACTGACCCGCCTGGGCATCGCGGTTCACGACGGCATCGGTGCGACCGCAGTGGAATACACCGCAGTGGAATACCACGGCGCCACCACCGATTCCGGCAATCCACCCGCGACCGTGATCCTGTCGGACGACACCCGGATACCCGCCGATGTGATCGTGCTGTCGGTCGGCGTCACCCCGGATACCGCCCCCTTCGAGGCCGCCGGCGTGGCCTGCGAACGCGGTGCGATCGTCGTCGACGAGCATGGCCGGACCAACCTCGACCGCATCTGGGCCGTCGGGGACGCGACGGTCTCCACCGATGCGGTCACCGGTATGCGACGCCCCGTCGCCCTGGCCGGGCCGGCCAATCGCGCGGGCCGGCAGGTCGCCGACGCCATCCTCCGACCCGAGACCGCCCGGCCGATCCCGGCCCCCTTGGGCACGGCGATCGTCCGCGTCGGCGAGCTCACCGCCGCCCTCACCGGTGCCAATCGGGCAGCCCTGGATGCGTCCGGAATCGATTATCGGACAATGCACTTGCATCCGAACAGTCATGCCGGATACTTCCCGGGGGCAGAACAGATCAGTCTGATGCTGCACGTCCGCGCGGGTGACGGGCTCCTGCTGGGCGCCCAGGCGGTCGGCCTCGATGGCGTCGACAAGCGAATCGACGTGCTCGCCACCGCGATCCGCAATCACATGAGCGCCGCCGATCTGATCGATCTCGACCTCGCCTACGCGCCGCCCTACGGATCCGCCAAGGATCCGGTGAACCTCGCGGGCATGATCGCCGACAACATCGCCACCGGCACCGTGCAACTCTGGCACGCCGCCGACGTCGACACCGTCCTCGTCTCGTCACTGGTGCTCGACGCCCGCTCGGCCGACGAGTACGCCGGCGGACACCTTCCCGGAGCACTCAACATCCCGCACACCGAGATTCGTGAGCGGATCGAGGAGGTCCGGGCGGCCGCCGACGGCCGGCCGGTGCGGGTCTACTGCCACTCGGGCATGCGTTCGTACCTGGCCACCCGCGCCCTGTCCGCGTCCCTGCCCGACGTCGCGAATCTCTCCGGCGGCATGCTGACATTCCTCGGCTGGTTCGGTGCGGCGGCCGCCGACCACATCGTGGCCGACGAACGCACCACCGCCTGACCTCGCACCATCACACCCACCCCATCTCACCGACCCCCCATCTTCACCAACCCCGAGGAGTACCCATGTGCCAACGAACGACCTGCCGGAAATGCGGAAAGGCCAGCTGGCGAGGCTGCGGTAATCACGTCGACCAGGTGATGCGCGGCATCCCGCAATCGCAACGCTGCCAAGGGCATGCGGGCGAGCCGGGCATGTTCGCTCGGTTCTTCGGCAAGGGCTAGACACACACCCCAGGCGCGGCTCAGAACCAACCGTTCTGAGCCGCGCCGTTCAGAATCGCGCCGTTCAGAATCGCGCCGTTCAGAATCGCGCCGTTCAGAATTGGCCGACCGCGAAGCCGATCAGCAGCACCACCACACCACCGATCTCACCGACGATCAATGCGGTGGTGGATGCACGCAAACTCGTTGAGGCATGCGCGAATTGGTTGTCGGTGTCGCGGCGCCAGCCGTGCAGCATGTAGGTGATGATCGCCCCGACGAAGAACACGATCGGCACGCCGGCGGCGACGAGATTCACCCAGGTCGGCCAGGCACTGAACTCGACAAGCGCGGCGAGCAGCAACGTCGCGAACGCGTAGAGCAGCGCCGCCCGATGGGCGATGTCGACGTACGGGTGGGCGAGATGGGTGGGCGACGACAGCATCTCCCGGTACTTCCACACACCCAGGATCAGCGCCAGCACCAGGATCAGACCGGCCGCGAACACCACGATCGCGGTGTCGATGCCGATGTCGGGTGCCATGGCCGTCAGTCTGTCACGATGATTCCGTCAGGTCACCGGGGCAGTCCTCAGATCAGCTGACCCAGCGGGACCTCCGAATCGGCGAGCTTGTTCAGATCGAGCGTTGCTCCCGAGGCCACGAGCGCCTTGATGTCGTCGAGTTGATCCCAGATATTGCACTGCATCCCGGCGAGCAGGTGCGCATCGTCGTCGACCCACAGCGCGACGAACTCCCGCGCCCCGAGGTCGCCACGGATGATCACGCGATCGTCGGCGCCGGCGAGCCCGCTGTACTCCATGCCGAGGTCGTACTGGTCGGTGAAGAAGTACGGCAGGTTTTCGTACTCGGCGTCGCCGCCGAGGATGTTCGTCGCCGCCACCGCCGGCTGATTGAGTGCGTTGGCCCAGTGTTCCGTGCGGACCCGGCGCCCCAGGACCGGATGCATCTGGTTGGCGATGTCACCGACGACGAAGATGTCCGGATCACTGCTGCGCAGGCCGGCGTCGACGAGGACACCCCCACCATCGATCTCCACCCCGGCGCTCTGCGCCGGTCCCAGGTTCGGAACCGCACCCGCCGCGACCAGCACGGCGTCGGCATCGATGGTCGATCCGTCCTTCAGACGCAGCCCGGCAGCGGCACCGCCGTCGGTGAGGATCTCGGCCACCTGCACCTCGGTCCGCAGATCCACCCCGTGGCCGCGGTGCAGGTCGGCAAAGACGCGGGCCACCTCGTCGCCCAGGACTCGTTGCAGTGGTAAGGCCGCGGCCTCGGCGACCGCCACCTCGACACCGCGTCCGCGGGCCGTCGCCGCCACCTCGAGCCCGATCCACCCGCCACCGACGATCGCGAGTCTGCTGATGGAGTCCAGCGCCGAACTCACCGCCTGAGCGTCGTCGAGCGACCGCAGGTGATACACCCCGCTCGCATCCGCTCCGGGCAGGTCCAGGTGCCTCGACGACGACCCTGTCGCCAGCACCAACGAGTCATACGACAGTGTCGATCCGTCGGGCAGGGAGACCGTCTTCGCCGCCGCATCGACGGCGTCGACGGTGGTGCCGGGCCGGAAGTCGACCTTGTGGTCGAGGTACCAGTTGGTGTCGTGGACGGTGAACTCGTCGGGCTTCTGTTTCCCGGCGAGGAACTCCTTGGACAGCGGTGGACGCTCGTACGGCAGGCGTTCCTCGGCACCCAGCAGCACGATGTCGCCGCCGTAATCCTGATCTCGCAACGCCTCGGCGGTCTTTGCTCCCGCGAGGCCTCCTCCGACGATGATGATTCTCGACATGGCGATTCCTCTTCTCGGTGGACTCTCCGATCCACCGTACGCGGGCACGCCACACCGTCCGGGCGACTTGAGTCCACACCCATCCTTCCGCTGCGCAGCTCCGAATCCATCGCAGCACCGAGTCCATCACAGTCCAGATCCGTAGCCCACCCGCGTCCCCGAGGAGCCGCACATGCGCACGAGGCCGCTACCCACGGTCACGTCCGACGCCCCCAGCGATCCACCAGACGACGCCACCCTCGTCGAGGGCATCGTGCGGGGAACCCTCGACGCCCACGCCTCGGTCCTCGGTGCCGTCGACCCCGACACCGCAGCGCTCACCGGCGCGATCCGGCGTTCCGCGACCGGCGGCAAGCGATTACGCGCGGCGTTCTGCCTGTGGGGATCTCGCGGTGCGGGTGCCGATCTCGCGCCCGGCGCCGCCGCGGCCGCCGCCGCCATCGAGTTGTTCCACCTCGCCGCGCTCGTCCACGACGACATCATGGACGACAGCGACACCCGTCGCGGTCTTCCGACCGTGCACCGCGACTTCGCCGATCGGCATCGTCGAGACCGGTTGCGCGGCAACCCCACCACCCACGGCACCTCGATGGCGATCCTCGCCGGCGACCTCTGCCTGACCTGGTCCGACGATCTGCTCGCCACCGCCCTCGACGACGCCGACCGCGACATCCGCCGTGCGGCGCGCGCGGTGTGGTCACAGATGCGCGACGAGGCCTTCGCCGGCCAGACCCTGGACATGCTGGCGCAGACCACATCCGGTATCACCCGTGCGCGAGCGCACACGATCCTGCGCTTCAAGAGCGCCAAATACACCATCTCCCAGCCACTTCGGCTCGGCGGAACCCTGGCGCGAGCCGATGCCCGCCTGCTCGCCGATTACGACGACATCGGCATCCATGCCGGCGAGGCCTTCCAGCTACGCGACGATGTCCTGGGTGTGTTCGGCGATCCGGCGGCGACCGGCAAATCCAACGTCGACGACATCCGGGAGGGCAAACGCACCCTGCTCGTGGCCATCACCGAGGAGCGCGCGAACCGGGTCGGCCGTCAACTGCTGTCCCGCGCATTGGGTAATCCGGCTGTGCGAGAACGGGATGTGGCCGCGCTGCGCGAGTTGATGGAGTCCACCGGCGCTCGACGCGGTGTGGAACGACGCATCGACGAGCTGACCGATGCGGCCCTGCGCACCGTCGACGGGCTCGACTCCGATGACCGCACGCGGAAGGCGCTGACCGATCTGATCCACCGGTGCGTGTGGCGGGAGTCATGAGCGACGCAGCACCCGCACCGCCGGTGGTCGACCTGCACCTGTTCGGGGTCGACTCGGTGTTCGCCGCGCTGCAGCGCGTCGCACGTGCCCGTCGATCGTTGAAAGATGTTCCCGGACTGCGCTTTGCCAAGGTCCTCGGCACCGGTTCCGGTGAGACGTTCACCATGCGCGACGCCGATCTGTCCCACTGGGCCGTACTCCTCGCCTGGGAGGAGAGCGGCCCGATGGGACTGTCCTACCTCGATCGGTGGGAGGCGATCAGCCGGGAGCACCTGCGGATCCGGATGCGACCGCTCTCCGCCCGCGGCCGGTGGTCGCGGCGGGAACCATTTGGTGTCAACGCCTCTCGCACGCCGGGTCGAGTACCGGGTCCGGTCGCGGCGATCACCCGAGCGCGGCTGCGCCCGACCCGGATGGCATCCTTCTGGCGTTCGGTACCGCCGGTCGCGGCGGCCCTCAACGCGTCGTCGGGGGTGCGTCTCGCGGTGGGGATCGGTGAGGCTCCCATCGGCGTGCAGGGCACCTTCTCGCTGTGGGATGACGCGCGCGATCTGACGGCCTTCGCCTATCGAAACCCCGAACACGTCTCCGCCATTCGACGTACCACACCCGAACGGTGGTATGCCGAAGAGCTTTTCGCCCGATTCAGCGTCGAGACCGTCGACGGGACATACCGGGGTGACACCCAGTGAGCAGCGTGTCCGGACGCACCGTCGAGCACGCCGGCGCACACCTCGTCCCACGTCGCTTCCTGCCGATCGCCGCCTGGACGCTGTTGTGCGCCAACATCCTTCTCCAGATCGCCTTCCCGCTGACCGGCGGCGGCACCACCGCGATGACCACGGGCAGCGCCCTGCTGCTGTCGGTGGCCATGCTCTGCGCGGCCGGTGCCACCCACGGTCTCCGTGGTGCCCTGACCCTGCTGCTCGTCGCCGGTGGTGGCGGACTGCTGGCCGAAACCGTGGGCGTGCACACCGGAGTCCCGTTCGGCGCCTACTCCTACACCGGCGCGCTGCAACCGGAACTATTCGGAGTGCCCGTCGCGGTGCCCGCGGCGTGGATCATGATGAGTTGGCCGGCGTTCGTCGTCGCCACCCGGCTTGCCGCTGACCGGACCTGGTTGGTCATCCCGGTCGGTGCGTACGCACTGACCGCGTGGGATGTCTTCCTCGATCCGCAGATGGTCGACAACGGCTATTGGCAGTGGGATTCGACGACGCCATCGCTGCCCGGAGTGGACGGCATCCCGCTGTCGAACTTCGCCGGCTGGCTGATGGTCTCGCTGATCATCATGACGTGTCTGAGCGTCGCAATGCGCACCGGACGGGGCTCGGACGCCCCGGAGGGCACGGTCCCGCTCGTCGCGTACCTCTGGACGTACTTCTCGTCGGTGATCGGCCACCTGGTCTTCTTCGGCCAACCCATGGTCGCGGTGGTCGGCGGGGTGCTGATGGGGGTGATCGCGATTCCCCTCGCGATCTCGCTGGTCCGCGAGGTGCGTCGTGCGCGGCGGTGAGATCTGGCGTGCGCTGGTGGCGTGCGGAACAGCGACGGCCACCGGCTCGGCCGTGCTGGCGATGGTGAACGCCGCCACCATCCGGGTGCCGAATGCGCACGCACCCAGTGGTGACGAACCGTTGTCGGTGCTGCTGCCCATGCGCGACGAGGCCCGCCACGCCCGCGACTGCCTCCGCGCCGTCGCCGCCGCAGCCGATCGGTGGCGGGGGCCGGTGCGCATCGTCGTACTCGATGACGACTCCTCCGACGGCACCGCCGACATCCTCGCGGACCTGGCCGAGCAGATTCCCGCACTCGAGATCGTCAGCGGCGCCGGCCCCATCTCCGGGTGGCTCGGCAAGGCGTGGGCGTGTGAGCAGTTGTCGTATCGCGCCGTCGAGCGGGGCGTTCTCGTCTTCGTCGACGCCGACGTGCGGGTGGCGCCGGACGCGTTCACCGCGAGCGTGGCCACGATGCGCACGGCCGGATTGGACATGTTCTGTCCCTACCCGCGTCAGATCGCCGGCACCTACGCCGAGCGGCTGATACAACCGCTCCTGCAGTGGAGTTGGATGTCGACGCTCCCGCTGCGACTGGCCGAACGGTCGGCGCGGCCGAGCCTGTCGGCCGCGAACGGTCAGTTCCTGATCGTCGACGCCACCGCCTACCGCCGTGCCGGTGGTCACGGCGCGGTGCGCGCCGAGGTGCTGGAGGACATCGCGCTGCTGCGTGCGGTGAAGGCGGTCGGTGGGCGCGGGGTCGTCGGTGACGGCAGCGAGGTGGCTTCGTGCCGAATGTATGTGGGCTGGCGGGAGATTCGCGACGGGTACCGCAAGTCGCTGTGGTCGGCCTTCGGTTCCCCGGCAGGTGCGGCGGCGGTGTCCGCTCTCCTGCTGCTCACCTATGTCGTGCCCGCCGTGGCCGCACTCACCGGCTCACGGGTCGGCCTGTTCGGTTATCTGGCCGGGGTCGCCTCGCGGGTCGTCAGTGCCCGCCGGACAGGTGGACGTGCACTGCCCGACTCGCTGGCACATCCGATCTCGGTCGTCGCCTTCACCGGTATGACAGTCGATTCCGTGATCACCCATCGCCGAGGACTGCTGCGCTGGAAGGGACGGGAGATCAACGGTGTCTGACATCGTGGTGATCGGCGCCGGTGTCGGCGGGCTCGCCGCCGCGATCCGGTTGCAGGCGGCGGGGCATCGGGTGACCGTTCTCGAGCAATCTGCGGACGTCGGCGGCAAACTCGGCGTCCTCACCCAGGACGGATTCGTCTTCGACACCGGGCCTTCGCTCCTCACCATGCCGCAGGTGCTGGCCGAGCTGTTCGCCGACACCGGGGCGCCACTGGGGAATGTCCTGGACTTGCAACGCCTTCCGATCGCCGCGCGGTATTACTTTCCCGACGGCACACTCCTCGACCTGCCCGGGGAGATGACCGACATCCCCGCCGCACTCGACGCCGCCCTGGGTTCGGGATGCGGCGCCCAGTGGCAGGGTCTGCTGCGGCGCTCCCAGCAGATCTGGGACGTCACGCGGGAACCGTTTCTCGAATCCCCGATCTCGTTGCGGCGCATGGCCTCGCTGGCTCGTTCGGTGTCCGACGTCCGTACCGTCGCCCCGTGGCACAGTCTGCGCGGCCTGGGCCACCGGTACCTCGACGACGTCCGACTCCGCATGATGCTGGACCGCTACGCCACCTACACGGGTTCCGATCCGCGCCGCGCACCGGGGGCGCTGTTATCGGTTCCGTGGGCCGAGCAGAGCGGCGGCTCGTGGTATGTGCGCGGCGGTCTCGGCCGCATCGCGATCGCCCTACGGGACCGGCTCCTCGAGCTCGGTGGGCTCCTGTGCACCGACACCGAGGTCGAGGCCATCACCACCTCGGGTGGGCGGGTCACCGGTGTGCGCACCGTCGGCGGCCGCGTCGTGGACGCCGATCTCGTGGTGGCCAATGCCGATGCGGAGCAGGTCTATTCGCATCTCATCACCACACCGCCCGCTCGTCGGGCGCGCCGCTCGCTGCATCGATCCACCCCCTCGTTGTCGGGTTTCGTGATGCTGCTCGCCGTCGACGATCCGCCGCCGATGACCCATCACACGGTGCTGTTCCCCTCCGACTACGACGCCGAGTTCGACGCGGTCTTCGGACGCCACGGCCGGCCCCGCCCGGTCGCCGACCCGACCATCTACATCACCGCCCCCGACGACCCGGCGGTGCGACCCGACGCCTCGACCGCGGCGTGGTTCGTCCTCGTGAACGCCCCACGGCACGACCCGGACCGCGGAATGGATTGGGATGCACCCGGTGTGGCGAGCCGGTATGCCGATCTCCTCGTGGACCTGATGTCGATGCGCGACATCGACATCGCCGGACGCATTCGCCATCGATTCGTCATCTCACCGTCCGACCTCCAGCGGCGGACCCTCACTCCCGGCGGGTCGATCTACGGGACGTCGTCGAACGGACCACGGTCCGCCTTCCTGCGTCCCGCCAACCGTTCCCCCGTCCCGGGCCTGTACCTGGTCGGCGGATCGGCCCACCCCGGCGGGGGCGTGCCCTTGGTCCTGCTGTCCGCGAAAATCGTTGCGGGACTGATCGGCCCGGCCTGACCCCGTCGAGTGGGCGCCCTTTCCCGTCGAGTGTGCGCTGTATTCCGTCGAGTGGGCGCCGTATTCCATCGAGTGTGCGCCGTATTCCATCGAGTGGGCGCTGTATTCCGTCGAGTGTGCGCAGTATCCTACCGAGTTACTCGCTCCGCCCGCCGCAAGTGGAGGATGGTGCGCACAGTCAACGCGAAACAGCGCCCACTCAACGAGATTCGACGCACGGTCGACGCGAAACAGCGCCCACTCGACGCAAAAGGACGCACAGTCGACGCGAAAAGGCGCCCACTCGACGCGACGGAGACTACGACGCCGACGGTCCCGTCGTCGTGTCGCCACGCAATCTCTTGCGGATGAGTTCGGCACTGATCAGGCACATCGGCAGACCGATGCCCGGTCGCGTGCTCCCACCGGCGTAGTACAGCCCCGACACCTTGCGAGATCGGTTGGTCGCCCGCAGAAAGGCACTCTGCCGCAACGTGTGTGCCGGTCCGAGCGCGCCGCCGGACCACGAGTTCAGATCGTCGACGAAGTCCGCCGGACCGGTGGTGCGCCGCAGCACGATCCGGTCGGCGAGATCGGGGATGTCGGCCCATTTCGACACCAGTTCGATGGCGCGGTCGGCGATCTGCTCGATCAGCGGGTCGCCGAGACCATCGACGCCCCCGTGGCCCAGACCGGGATCGGCCGGCACCGGGACGAGGAAGAAGAGATTCTCGTCGCCCTCGGGTGCGACCGAATCGTCCGACGCCGATGGCCGGCACACATACAATGATGCGGGATCGGGTACGCGAGTGGGCCTTTCGAAGATCGCATCGAAGTTCGAGCCCCAATCCTCGGTGAAGAACAGCGAGTGATGGGCCAGTTCGGGCAGCCGCCCACGCACTCCCAGGAACACCAGCACCGCACCGGGGCCCGAAGTCCGACGATCCCACCACTTCTGGTCGAAGGTCCGCAGTCGAGCGGGCAACAGCTCCGTTTCCAGGTGATGCAGGTCGGTGGCACCGATCACCACGTCTGCGGCCAGCACCCGTTCGGTACCGTCGGCATCCCGCACGCGGACGCCACTGACCTCCGCCGACCGCCGATCCCGCAGCGAGCGGCCAGGATTCGGGCGAGTGGTGATCTCCACCACCGGGCTCGACGCGTGCAAGCGCGCACCCGCACCCTGCGCCACCCGGACCAGCGCATCGACGAATGTGGTGAATCCGCCGTCGGGATACCGCACGCCGTCGTCGAGATCGAGCCAGCTCATCAGGTGATACATCGCCGGCGCACGTTCCGGCGACGCACCGAGAAAGACCGCCGGGTACCCGAGGATCTGGCGGAGTCGCCGATCGGTGAAGTACCGCTTGGTGTATCCGTCGAGGCTTTCGCCGAGCAGCCGCAGCAACCGTGGCAGCCGCCGCACCAATTCGGTGCCGGTGAAGGCGTGCGCGGTGTCGAAGCTGGTGTAGAGGAACCGTCTCACCGCGACGTCGTACGTGTCGCGTGCCGACGCGAGATACCGGTCCAACGCGGCACCGGCCCCCGGCTCGATCGACTCGAACATCGCCCGGTTGCGCGCCACGTCACCGGACACATCGAGCGCGTCGCCATGTCCCTCGAAGAACACCCGATACCCGGGCTCCAGCGACGTCAACCTCACCTGTTCGGCCGTCGATGTCCCCAGCAGGGCGAAGAAGTGGTCGAAGACCTCCGGCATCAGCCACCACGACGGGCCGGTGTCGAAGCGGAAACCGTCGCGCTCCCAGCTTCCGGCGCGGCCACCGAACTCGGCGCCCTGCTCCACCACATCAACATCGTGGCCATCGGCGGCCAGCAGCGCGGCCGTCGCCAGACCGGCCACGCCACCGCCGATGATCACTACCTTCTTCTGTTGCGGCACAAGACTATTCATCGTGGGACCACCTTCGACTCACCGATCATGCGGCCACCCGGGGCCGCCCACGACGCGCCATCGCGGCGGCCGCGATCCGGACCTTGCCGGGGGTCGACACCCGGATCCGCCGACGCGCCGCCTCGGCCGCCGGCACCCCGCGCAGACCGACGGCCAACTCCGCGAACAGATCGTGGGCCGTACACACCGCGATGCGGCTGCCGATCGGCAGGTCGGGGATGATCGTCGCCGCGGCCGCGAGATCGGTGTCGACGTCGTCGAGCCACCGGTGCCAGGCGTCGTCGCGCGGGTCGGCCGGGTCGAGCCCGGTGAGGTACGTCCGTCCCAGATCGCCGCTGTCGACGCCGAAGTCCCGGAGAAAGTTCACCTTCTGGAAGGCCGCACCGAGCCTACGCGCCCCCGGGGCCATCGCGTCGTACCGCGCGTACCGATCCCGCTCATCGGCCAAAAACGCGCGCAGGCACATCAATCCGACGACCTCGGCCGATCCGTAGATGTAGGTGGCCAGCGACGCATCGTCGTGATTCGTGCAGTCCAGATCGGTACGCATCGACGCGAAAAATGGTGCGGTGAGCGATGATTCGATACCGACCCGGCGGGCGGTGCGGGCGAAGGCGTGGACGACGAGATTGGCGCTCGTCCCGGTGCCCATCGCCTCCTCGGTGTCGCTCTCGAGCTGGTCGAGGGCCACCCGACGTTCGTCGATGCCCTGTCCCGGGCGTGGGGCGTCGACGATCTCGTCGGCCACCCGCACCAGCGCGTAGATGTTATGGACATCGCGGCGCACCGGCCCGCGCAGCAAGCGGGATGCGAGACCGAACGACGACGAGTACGACCGGATCACCAGGGAGGCACTCGCTTCGGCCACGGCGTCGTACCGGGCGTACGGCTGCACCCGGTCCAGGTTGGGTCGGCGCAGGCTCACGTCCGGGCTCCGACGAGGCGATACGGATCTGGCCCGGTACCCAGGGCACGAACCTGTTCGACGAACCACGGGCTGAGCAACCACGGCGTACGGATCGCTGCCGCCCACACGTCGTCGACCCCGGCCCAGGCGACTTCCATCACCTCGTCCGGATTGGCGACGACCGGTCCCCGGGCACGCGCCAGAAACACCGGACACACCTCGTTCTCGACCACACCGCTGGCGTCGACCGCGCGGTAACGGAAATCGGGGATGATCGGCCGCAGGTCGTCGACATCGAAACCCAGCTCACGCTGCGAGTAGCGGCGAACGGCGTCGGTGATGTCCTCCCCGGGCCGGGGATGCCCACAGAACGAGTTCGTCCAGACGCCCGGCCAGGTCTTCTTGCTCAACGCGCGCCGCGTCATCAACAGTCGGCCGGCATCGTCGACGACGTGGCAGGAGAACGCCAGATGCAGCGGTGTGTGCTCGTCGTGCACCGACCCTCGATCCGCCGTGCCGCGCGGCGTGCCGTCGTCATCGACGAGTACCACCAGGTCCTCGGTCATCGGCGCGGCTCCTCGCTCCACTCGTCGCTGCAGTCGGTTGTGTCACCCCTAACCCACCAGCACTTCGACGCCGAAGCAAATCCGGATGGGCGGGTCCCGCCCGGTCGCGGAGTAGCGGCTCCGATCAGTCGCGATGCAACAGCGGCAGCAGCGCCTCGGTCTTCTCGGTGGTCCATCCGGGCGGTGAGAGGATGCGCGCCCACGAGTACGGAATCGCGCTCAGATAGTGATGCCCGTGCCCGTCGGGTACGCCGGTCGACACCGCCATATCGGCGGAGACCTGCAGGAATGTGACCAACGGGATCCAGCGCACCGCGTCGAGGACGTCACGTCCCCGGTCCTCGCGCAGCCAGTCCGGCTCGGACAGCACCAGCGCCGGCGACCACCACGTGATCGGGTCGGAGGCGTGCTGGAGATACACCACACGTGGCCCGGGCCAGGGCGCATCGGGGCGGTCGAGATCCGGCGGGTCGGCGATGAATCTCACCTGTTCACCGTTGCCGTAGATCGGCTGCCACTGCGGCGACCCGGCGTCACGCGCCGTCGTCGCATCGCTCCAGATGGTGTTGTTGAAGGTGGGACCGCTGAACAGGGCACCGTCGGTGCGGGCGGCCACGGTGGGAACGGTGCCGAAGGCGGCCTCCGCACCGAAGCTGCCCAGGCTCTCCCCGAAGACGACGAGCTTGGGTCGTTGATCCTCCGGCAGCGCCCTCACCCGGGCGTCCACCGCCTCGAACAGTGCACTGCCCGCCTGCCGGGCGCGTTCCTTGTCCACCAGGAACGAGATCCAACTCGGCAGGTAGGAGTACTGCATCGACACCGTCGCGACGTCGCCGTTGTACATGTACTCCAGCGAGTCGATGGTGGCCTTGTTGAGCCAGCCGGAACCGGTCGCCGAGCCGATGGCGATCACCGCGCGGTCGAGTCCACCGGCCCGCACGAGTTCGTCGGCGGCCAGCCGGGCATTGGCGCGCTGGTCGTCGCCGGACCCGAGCCCGACGAACGCACGGATCGGTTCCATCGCCGGTGCGGCGTTGAACGCCGACAGTTCCTCGACGGACGGGCCGCCGTTGACGATGCGGCGGCCTTCCCGTCCCAGCGACGCCCAGGTGACCAGCGACCCCGGACCGCCGGATCGCAGCCCGCTCGTCGGCGGCGCCGAATCCGGGTCGGTCTCGTTGTTGGCGGCGGCGAAACTCGCATTGAGCCACTGCATCGAATACTTGGCGACGACGCCGTTGAGGATGAACACCGTCAGCAACACCACGACCACCGCACCGGCGACGGCCGAAACGCGGGGCGGCGCAATCCGGTTGAGCTGCCGAACCAGCCACACGAGCAGTGACGCCCAGGCCTGACCGATGACCATCAGGATCACGAACACGATCACCGCGATCACGACCACCGCCGGGTACGCCGTCCACGACAGCCGATCGACGCCCATCAGGTCGCGGATATCGTTCTGCCACTTCGCGAACCAGTAGAACATCGACGCGGTACCGATCACGAAGGCCACCGCCAGCGCGATCCAGAACACCCGGCGCGGCGACGACCACCGCCGATCCCGGGACAGCATGAACCGCCCCAACCACGCCAGGAACGCCCCGACGCAGTAACCGAGCGCGGCGCCCGCGCCACTGACGACCCCCTGGAAGAACGCACCACGCGGCAACAGTGATGGCGTGGCCGACAGCCACAGGAAAATGGTGCCCATCACCAATCCGGTGAAACTGATGCGGTGGGAGTACGCGACGAGGCGCCGACGCAGCCCGCTTGCCCCGGGCGTGTCGTCCTCGAGCACATCTCTTTTCGATTCAGCGTCCGTCGGTTCGCCGTCCGTTGGTTTGACGCCAACGCCCTTCGACGACGCGGTGTCCGGTTCACTCCGTGGTTCGCCGTCTCCCGGCGTCGCCGCATGATCCTCGGCGGGCTTGCTCGACATGACTGCTCCTGTCACCGCAACGGATCGATCATCGGGCACAATCACCCAGATACCGCCGAAACCCTATCCGCACATCATCCGCGGCAACCAGCCGAGCCCGGCAGCGAGGAACCACCCATGTCACGGTTGCGCTGGTATCCGCCGCTGGTGGTGGCGTTGCTGATCGGTGTGCAGATCGTGGTGTTCACCTCCCCTCTGACCTACGCCGGATGGTTCATCCCGGCCGCTGCCGTCGTCATCGCGATCCTCGGCCGCGTCACCGGCCTGAGCTGGGATGACCTGGGACTGTCGCCCCGGACGATGCCCACCGGGTTGCGGTATGCCGTCGTGATCGTCGTGATCGTCGCCGTCGTCGCCGCGGGGGCCGTCGCGCTGCCGTGGACGCGCGAGTTGTTCCACAACGACAGCTACCCCGATGTTCCGGCGGCGATCTACGCCGCGCTGGTCCTGATTCCGTTGCGGACGGTCCTGGCCGAGGAGGTGATCTTCCGGGGTGCATTGCTCGGGTCGCTGGCGCGGCTAACCTCTGCGCGCGTCGCCCTGGCCGGTCAGGCCGCACTGTTCGGCTGCTGGCATGTCGCATCGTCGTTGGGGCTCGCCGCGCACAACGACGGCATCGGCGACATCGTCGGCACCGGACCCCTCGGCGTGGTGGCCGGGGTACTGATCGCCGTGGTCGTCACGGGCGGCGCCGGGCTCCTCCTGGGATGGCTGCGGATGCGCAGCGGCAGCCTCCTCGCCCCGATCGCACTGCACTGGTCGGTCAACGGGATCGGTGCGATCGCCGCGGCGATCGCCTGGCAGTTGAACTGACCGACCAGAATGCCGCGCTACCCGGTCGTCGCGCTACCCGGTCGTCGGGGGCGGGGCGTCGAGCATCGGGACCAGGTAGCGCCGGGCGACGTCGACGAGTTGATCGTCGTCGGAGAGGTCGATGATGTGGCTGGGGATGACGACGAACGACACGGAGATCCGCGCCAGCATCTCGGCGGTCAGGTCGACGTCGAGGTCACCGCGCAGGTTCCCGGCCTGCTGTTCCTCACGCAGTTGCGCGGCGACGAAGATCCGCACCGCGGTCAGCAGCCGACCGTCGTCACCACCGATCAGGCCGGCCAGCACCGACGGTTCCACCTCGAGCAGCCCGATGATCAGCGGGTTCGTCGTCACCGCGCGATACGCGCTCAGGAACCCGGCCACCAGCCGATCGGCGGCGGTGCGGGCGGGCGCGACGTCGGCGAGGAACTGCACCAGATACCGGCGGAACTCACGCAGCATCACCTCCTCGACGAGGATGTCCTTGTTGGTGAACTTGCGGTAGAGCGTCACCCGCGATGTTCCCGCGCGGCGCGCCACCTCCTCGAGCGAGGTGCGCTGGATACCCATCCGTCGGAACTGGTCGTAGGCCGCGTCCAGCAGACGCACCCGGATCGGGTCCTCCTCGACGTCAACCCCACCCCCGACCGCGGTGACATCGTCGAAGGCCCGTTGCAGCAACGATTTTCGCGGCGGCGTTGCTGAGTCCATACTTCTCCCACGGATTGTTGAGACGGCATCACCCGACCACGAACGACCCGACCCCCCACCATGCTAATCCGAGCATGCCCGATCTCCGGGATTCACCATCCCCCGTTCACAGCACTCCCCACCTCACTGACAGCGCTCTGTCCCACGCTGCCGGCGCCGCGCATCGACCTCCGATCCGCGTCGCGCACTATGCTCGACGACGTGAATGCGCGCGCAGGAATCGTGGTCACCGGCACCGAGGTCCTGACCGGCCGCATCGCGGATCAGAACGGTCCGTGGGTGGCGCGGCAACTACTCGACATGGGCGTCGACGTCGCACACATCACCGTGTGCGGAGATCGCCCCGACGATCTGATCGCCCAACTACAGTTCCTCGCCGCACAGGATGTATCGCTGATCGTCACCACCGGCGGACTCGGCCCCACCGCCGACGATCTGACCGTCGACACCGTGGCCCGCTTCACCGGCCGGCCACTGCACCTCGACACCGACCTCGAGGCCCACATCGGTGGCATCATCCGACGATGGCAGCAGCAACGCGGCGTCACCGACGACTCCGCCGCAGCCCGCGCGGGCACCCGCAAGCAGGCCATGGTTCCCGCAGGGGCCCAACCCATCTCACCGGTCGGGACCGCGCCCGGCATCGCCATCCCGGGCGACGACGGCCCGGCGATCCTCATCCTGCCCGGACCACCGCGCGAACTGCAGGGCATGTGGCCCGCCGCCATCGCCACCGGCCCGATCGAGCAGGCGCTCGCCGGCCGGGGCGACTTCCGTGAGCAGACGATCCGCGCAATGGGGCTGTCCGAATCCGATCTCGCCGCAACGCTGCGTGAGATCGGTCCGGGTATTGCGGGATTCGACGATCTCGAGGTCACCACGTGCCTTCGTCGCGGTGAGGTCGAGATCGTCACCCGCTATCCGTCGACCGCCGCCGCCTCCTACGATGCCCTCGCCGATGCCCTTCTCGCACACCATGGTTCGCAGATCTTCTCCGTCGACGGCGCCACCATCGACGACCTGATCGCGGTAGCGCTGCAGGGCCGCACCATCGCGACGGCCGAATCATGCACCGGAGGATTGATCGCCGCGCGCCTCACCGATCGGCCGGGATCGTCGGATTACGTTGCCGGAGGCGTGGTCTCGTACTCCAACGAGGCCAAGGCGGCACTGCTCGGGGTGCCGGCGCAGCTGATCGCCGAACACGGTGCGGTCAGCGAACCCGTGGCCGCCGCCATGGCCGAGGGCGCCCTCGACCGATTCGGCGCCGACACCGCACTGTCGACCAGCGGGATCGCCGGACCCGGTGGCGGAACCACTGAGAAACCGGTGGGCACAGTCTGTTTCGGCGTCGCACTGGCGGGACGTCCCACCATCACACGCACCCTGCATCTGCCCGGTGACCGCGCCGCGGTTCGCGACCGCTCGACGACGATCTCATTGCACCTGTTGCGGCGCGCACTCGCCGGATAGTCGGCATCACCACTCCTGCATGGAAAGTCAGGGCAGATGACGCCGATAGCCGCGCAGCACCACCAGAATCGACACCACGAGCAGGCCGATGAGAATCGACAGCAGGCCGACGGTGCTCAGCGGCGGCGTCAGCAGTGCCAGGATCGTGGGCACCGCGAAACCCAGATAGGCCACGGCGTAGAAGATTCCGGTGAGGGTCGCCAGGTCCTCGGCGGGGGCGATGCGCTGCACCTCGAGGAGTCCGGAGACCAGCCCGATGCCGAAACCCGCTCCGAAGACGAGACTCGCGACGATGCCGATCACCCAGCTCTGCGATGCGACGGCGCCGATCATCGTGATCAGCCCGACGACGAGGGCGATGAGTGCGACCACGATCCCGCGGGCCCCCGACGGGGTGTCGATCCGCCGCGCAACAGGCTGGATGGCCGCACCGGAGACCAGCGCGATCACACTCAATGCCGTCGCGTAGGCGAGCCCGAGCCCACCCGTCGACCCGGAGAGCAACACCGGCTGGTAGCCGTAGGACAGTCCGCAGGCCGCGAAAAGCCAAGGGCCGCAAACCAGGACCACGCCCAGGAACCGCCGGTGTCGCGCCGACGGCACCACCAGTCGATGATGCAGCGGCCGCGCGGCGGCGGCGGGGAACACGGTCTCGGGTGCGCGACGCACGAGCAGGAGCATCGGTAGCGTCACCGCGATGTGCAGAACGTAGGGCAGCACCTGGGGTATCGGCCCCCATTGGGCGATACTGCCGGCCACCGCGGCACCGGCGGCCGAACCGAGCGTGAAGGCCAGCGATGCCCGGCGCGCCCCGGCACCGGCGTCGGCCCGGACGTCGTGCGGCGGCCCGGACAGTTCCTTGAGCCAACTGGTGCCGACCGCCATCGCCGTACCCACCGACATGCCGGCGAGCAGCCGTCCGAGATAGATGGGAGCGGAACCGAATTCACCGAGCGCGAGAAGTACACTGCCGATGAGACCGAAGGCCACCGCGTAGTACATCGGTGTGCGGCGGCCGATGTGGTCCGACACCGCGCCGGCGATCACCAACGCGGGGGCCAGCCCTGCGACGTAGATACCGAGGAACATCGTCACCGTGCCGGCCGAGTAGTGGCCCACACGCTCGTAGAGCAAGAGCATCGGACTGAACTGATTGCCCGACCATGCACAGGCGAAGACCGCACCGAACACCGGAATCCAGCCACGGCGGGCGACCGCTCGCGGGTCGAGCGTCTCCGCCGATCCGGCGATCGCGGTGCCCGAACTCATATCGCCCCGCGGTACCGGCCGAAATGGTCGGCGAGCATCTGATCGAAACCCGCCCGGTCTCCGGCGGTCAGCCGCTCGGCGAGCACCCGATGATCGGCATAGGAGGCCGCGAGGTTGGCCACGTCGATGCGTAACAACAGGTTTCGCAGACGCTGTTGCCGACTGCGCAGTCGGTCGTAGAAGTCCGCGGCGATCGGGTTCCCCGACGCACTCACCATCGTGGCGTGGAACTCGTCGTCGGCTTCGACGAACCCGTCGACGTCGCCGTCGTCGACGAATCCCTGCTGACGCCGCAGATTGTCGGCGAGGCGATCGGCGAACTCCGGCGCGGGGCCGCCGGCGGTGAATACCTGACCGGCCGCCGCCGTCTCGACGCCGTGACGCATCGCGAGGACGTCGGCCGCCTCGGTCGGTGTCATCGGGCGCACGATGGCCCCCTTCCGCGACACCAGGGTGAGCAGCTGTTCGGAGTCCAACCGCAAGAAGGCCTCGTGTACCGGCGTCCGGCTGATTCCCAGTTCCCCACCGATGACACCCTCGCTGACGAGGTCACCGCCGGCGAGGGTGCCGGCGAGGATGCGTTCCTTGGTGTAGGCGTAGGCGCGTTCGGCCGCCACCGGCCCGGTCGTGGACGCCATGACCGACGACCCTAGCTTGCATACAAGCTTGCGTGCAAGGATGGGCCGTCAGCGCACCGACCGCGCTGACGCCGCAGCCGCGGTGTCGGCCCACAATCCCGCGATGATCTCGGTGGCCGATCCACCGCGCACCCCGCGGTGGGCCGCCCCGGCCCAGAGGTTGACCGCCGAGGGATCCCCGGCCGCGATGGCCGCCTTGCGGATCGGACTGGTGAGGTGATGGACGGTCGGGTACTCCGCGGGTGCCGCCGCGTCGAAGTCCTCGATGAATCGGTTGCGTAGCGCCCGCGCCGGCCGGCCCGAGAATGCCCTGGTCACCGTGGTCGCATCGAATGCCGGGTCGCGCAGCGCCGCGCGATGGACCGCATTGGTCCCGGCCTCGTCGGCGTCGAGGAGAGCGGTGCCCACCTGCACCGCCACCGCGCCGGCGGCGAGGCAGTCATCGATCATCGGCCCGTCACCGATCCCACCGGCGGCGATCAGCGGGACATCGGTCAATCCACCGATCTGGCCGAGCAGATCCAGGGTCGACGTGGTGTTCGGGACGGCGTCGATGTCGAGGGTGGCTCGATGACCTCCCGCCTCGGCACCCTGGACGCACAGGGCGTCGACGCCGACGGCGAGCGCCCGCGTCGCATCGGCCGGATCGGCCACCGACGCGATCACGAGAATTCCGGCCTCGTGCAATCGGTCGACCACCTCACGCGAGGGAAGACCAAAGGTGAACGACACCAACGGAACCCGGCGCTCGATCATCAGATCGACCTTGGCGTCGAACCGGTCGTCATCGGCGTCGACGATGTCGGGAAGATCGATACCCAGATGTCTGGCGAGCGGGCCGAGTGCCTCGCGATAGCGTTCGACGGCGCGTCGGTCACGCAGGGGTCGCCCCGGGGCAAAGATGTTGACGCCATATGTGATTCGGGCGTCGGCGACGGCATCGATCTCGGCACCGACGGCGTCGGGCGTCTTGTAGCCGGCCGCCAGGAAACCGAGCCCACCGCCGTGTGCCGCGGCGATCACCAACTCCGGTGTACTCGGTCCACCCGCCATCGACGCGGCGATGACGGGCACCGCCGGACTCGTCAGATCGAACATCTCGCACTCCTCTCAGTCGCGGTCAGGGCCAGCGTAATCACCACCGCGGCGCCCGGGTAATGCGTCTAATCAGTCAGCGCGGGAGAAATTAGGACAGTCTCTGTGAGCGCGCGGCCCACGCACCCCTTTGTGCAAGACCGTCGTCGACCAGCGCGCCGCATCTCACGCCACGGCAGCATGCACGACAATATGCTCGAGTAGATGCAGGTTCCCTGAAGTTGTTTCGGCTCTTGTGACGTAGTTGTGGGTGGGTTCGGCGTGGCGTGAGGGCGCAACGCCGTTGTCCTGCTTAAGGTTTGGTTTGCGAAGACTAAACCTGAGGAGTTCCGGCGTTGCGCATGTCCAGTG